>DATDPG010000203.1 GCA_035292885.1 Bdellovibrionota bacterium
ATTCCCTGCGCCGCCACTCCTCTACTCCTAACCTCGCGAAATCATGCGAAGCTTTTTTCAATCGGTGGCCGTTTAGTAACAAATAGTAACCACTGCTCTTATGCTGTTTCCTTTTTCCGCACCAAAGGAATGACAATCGTCCCCTCCGGTGGCGGAATGTTTCTGTCCGGTTTACTTCGTCCCAACGCAAAATCTTGAATCGCTTTGCGCTGATTTCGTTCCGCGACCTTCGCGTAATGCTGCGTGATCCGAAGATCTTGATGACCCATTGCAGATTGAGTCGCACGGATGTCGTTTGTCTGATCCGAATAGATCGTCGCAAACGTGTGCCGCAACACATGCGTGGATCGCTCCGGGATTCCGACAGCTCGATACGCTTTTTTGTACGCGCTCTGAATCGCGTTGTATCTCAAAGGTACGCCGTCGTTATGAAAGACCAGAGGTCCGTTGACTCCGTTCTCTTTCCATTCCCGCAATAACTCCACAAGCCGCGGAGGGATGACAACCCGTCGGACTTCGCCGGTTTTTGTCCCCTTTCTCAAATAGGGGACTTTCGTTTTGAAGTCCCACGCGCATATCTGTTTGATCTCGACGACTGAAAAATCGAGATGCACAGATTGCCATTCGATCCCGCACGCTTCGCCGACCCGAGCTCCGCAGAGAGCTTGGAACGATGCCAGGTAGTAGTACACCGGGCGGTGATGCTGGCGCAGACGTTCAAGGAATTTCTCCAACTCCTCCACGCTTAGCGAAACGTCTTCTTTGGCCGGTTTCGCCTTGAAGAACGCATCCGTCCGGTGTCGTCTGAGAATCGGAGATTGAAAGAGGTTGTCTTTTCGCTCTCGATACCAGTTAAACACTGTAGTCAGCGTTTTTACTTCGCGGAGAAACGACACGCGCGAGCTTTTCTTCGGATATGAAGGACCAAGGCAGTGCCTCAACCACGCGTCGATGTCATGCGGAGTCAGTTCATTCATCGGAACGTCATACAAGAACTTTAAGTGAACCAAGTCCTTGCCGTAGAGATCCCAGGTCCCTTTTTGAAGCCTGGGTGGTTTGGACCACTCCCTCCAATCGTCCAGAAGGTTTTTCACCGTATACGATGACGATCGCTCTTTTGGAGATTCGGGATTGGTTTCCATTCGCCACGCGCGAGCTTGTTCCAAGCGGTCGAAGAAACGGCCTTGCTGTTTCCGCTTCCCTAACACTCTGATCCACCGTACCGCACGGTACGGCTTCTGCCGGCACGAGACGATCAATCGAGGAGACATGTAATTCTGTTTTTCCTCGTTCCACACCAGGACTTTATAAATCCCAGGAAATCCACGTACGCTGGTCAGTTGTAATGCTTTTGGTTTTTTCTGATTATCATTCATCGGAATTCCTTCCTTTCTGATAACCAGTTCCAGAGTTCGCGCGGATCAACTCGCACCATCCGCGGCATGGGCCGGACCGTGGGGATGAGCCCACGATAAACCCAGTTACGGACGGTTCCCGCGCTGCATCTTAGGATTCCCGCGACATCACTGACCGTTAACAGTCGATATATTCCGTTTTCAAAGAACAGCTCTCGGGAGTTCGGTGGGCGAATCTCGCGAGTGCGTACGTGTTGTACGATAGCATCGGACATAAAAGATGGCTCCTGTTTCGAAGAGCACATCCGCTGACCATAAGACAGATGAATGAGCTGGGGTTAAAGTTAGCCGCAGTCCGCGTAGGAACTGATGGCGATTAAATTCAGTGCATCTTAATCATTTTGTGCTGGGGCGCGTCAACCCCCAGGATACGAATTATTTGGCTGTCCGTGATGAAGATGTATTCGTTTGACGGGAAATAGGTGGGCTTTTTATTCGCTTGGTTTTGTCGTACGGGGAGGATTGATTCTGTTGCAAGCATGGGGTGTTGATATCCCCCCCGTTAAAAACACTTGGGGACTCCGTCCCCAATCCCCTGGAGAAATTCTTTCTGTCACTCGAAATCACCGATCTCCTTTCCTGCGGTTTGTAACCCTGAATCCAACTGTTCCGTTGGAGAAACGGACGTACCAACACGGCGGTCAGTTAAGGGTGTGAAATGACTGAAAATGGCGATACGCCATCCGTTAGGAGATAGGGAAGAGAGACCGAAAATCGGTCTCGGAGGAATACTTGCCAAATCCGAGATGTGGTTCCCGAACTGAAAGGTTCAAGCCCGAGGGGGTTTCGGAGCTACGATCCGTTCATAGGTGGTTATCTTTTCAAGAGCCGTGCCGATCATTTTGGCATCCAGGATTGATGCATTCCGTGCCCGAAAAAAGATCACATTCACCCGCTTAAAACGTAACTTTCCGTTCTGTGGGGCGGAGGTCGGGGCGCGGTACGCCAGCATAGCGTTCAGTCTGATCGCGACCTGTCGACTGCACAAAATCGATCCCGTGACCTACTTGATCGACGTCTTACAGCGGGGCGATCGTCATCCGGTCAAGGATGTTCATCAGCTCACGCCGCGGATCTGGAAGACCCTCGTTGCCGAGAGTCCGCTTCGATCGGATGTGGACGCAAAGGGAAGGCAAAGCCGACGAAGGATGGTCCATTTCTTTTGGGGTTTTGTTGGCATAGAATGACAAGCTTGATTTGGACGGCTAAAGAATGCAGCCCTGAAAGATTATGCTGAACCTCCTGCTGGACAATTTCCATCATTCGACTCACCGCTTCTTTTTCAGTCCCGTCAGTATATTCATACTGCCGGTAGTTCTGTTACTCGGATTCTATATTCTTGTTCGAGCTACATGGAATCGGCAAACGCAATTCGCTAGATCCCTAAAGTACGCCTCTCTTGTTTCGGGTGGGATATCGTTGCCGATTGCGGTCGTGAGTTTCAGCTCGCCAATTGCACTCTTATTTCTTGGCTATAATATGGTTGCCATTGCATTGCCAGTCTTCTCCATCGCATGGGCGGCCTTTACGGGAGGGATATACTTCAGCGAGCGCAGAAGATCCATCCCTTTGGAAGGAACACGGGGACGATTGGGGGTGGGCCACCTCGTATTGGCCTCCGGAATACTGTTCGTATTCTTTTCGGTATCAGTCGGCGAGCTTTACAGCAGGCGCCTCAATTCAAAAGCGAGATCAGAGTCCAGCCCCGTGTTGAGAAGTGTGTTTGAGAGTTATTGGGTGAGATTCGACCAAAGTGTTGCAAGCACGCTTGCCGCAAACCAAGCCTGCCCGAAAGATATCCTCGAAACGCTGAGCAAACATGACAAAACTCGCGTGAGGGCCGCTGTCGCCAAAAACCCCAGCACTCCAAGCCATGTACTTGAGGAGTTGGCCGATGACAAAGATAATGGCGTCAGAGGAGGGGTGGCGACGAATCCGAGTACCCCTGCCGCGCTGCTACAGAAGGTCAGTCAGGATCGAGAACCGTGGGTACGACGGCAGACCCTCGGGAACCCGTCGATCACTCGTGAGCTTACACTGCGGCTTTCCAAGGACCCGGACCTATATACCAAGAAAGAAGCTCGTGAGGTTTTGAAGAAGCGATCATTTTGAACCGTCGCAGAAACTCGGGTTCATTTTCTTCGCGTTGATGGGTAAGAGATCATGCGTAGCGATCGCATGCAGAATCCTTGGTGAGCGCGCATGTCAGAATTCCGTGCAAAATTCAATCATTGGATTCTTCCGGTGTCTTGACATCGAGGCGCCGGCAGCAAAGCGGAAGCCAAAAACAAGCCATGTTCTGTAATGCGTCCGCAATCTTCTTTACTTGGGCCGGGCGCGTAACAACTGGAAGCCGACCGGGATTTCCAGTCGATCGCAATATCGGAGCAGTTTTTCTACGCTAAATCGCGCGATCTTGCCTCTCATCAGTTCACTGATTCTCGGCTGCGGCTCGTCCAGTTTCTTTTCTAGATCCCGTCGGTTGTATTTAAGTTTTCGAACGCAGGCGATAATTAAATCGACCAATTCCGTCCGTCGCTCAAAAATGACGCTTTCTTCCGGGCTGAATCCCAGATCTTCAAACACCGAGTCTGCCCCGTGTGTTTTTGATTTTTCTCGTCTATTTTCCGGTGTCTTTACGGCCGCCTTCATTACTTACCTTCCTTCCTCAAACGCGCCTGCAGCGCCTTTTGCCGAAGCTTGGCCGTTCGAAGATCGTGTTTGGTTGTCTTCGCGGTATCCTTCTCAAAAGCGTGTAAGACGTAAATCATATCCTTAACCTTCATATAAAAAATCACTCGATACCAGGCCCGCTCGTCTTGGTCTCGAATTTCGCCCACCCCCGGACCGATGGAATGCATCGGGCGCCAGTCCTGGGGCTTTCGGCCCTCCTGGAGCCGGCGGAGATCGGCTCCCAAATTCAGCCGCACTTCTTTTGGGAAGTCTCGAATCACTTCGAGGGAATCTCCTTCCCATTCCAACCGCTTAACCCGAGAAGAGGAGCCATTCGTGATCACCGTCATCCTCTCCTCACTGTTGAATTGTTACAAAATAATGTATATAAAAATGTGTAATCTGTCAAGGTCGCTTCCCGCGTGCTCAATGTATCTCCGGCCACATTATCTGACCTGTAGCTACGAACCAAAATCGTTCGGTCTCCATTTTGCGGAACATTTGCGGAGCAGGTCGACCGTAACGGACGGAATTGGACCGAACTTCCCCTTAGTCCTTCGATGACTAACGGTTTGCATTGATTGATTTCCCGCAGTAAAGACGAGGTGTTATGAGGGGGCATGTTGAATCCCCCCTCTCCGCCATTCTTTGTTTTTCTTCCAAGACGCGACCTTAGTAACGTTTAGTAACCGCTCGACTGTAACGGGGTGATATCGCGTGAAATCCAGTGATACTTGGAACCGGCTATCGGTTTGTTATTGTTGAATTCCCATTTGTTTCCAAACAGATGCAAAGGCCCTAAAATATCCCCTGCGCCGCCACTCTTTTCACTTTAACTTCATGAAATCATTCAGGGCGGTTCGGACGAAAAGACGTTTGTGGAACTTTGTGGAACACCTCTTAAAAAGCGGACGCCACTACTGCAGTGTCACGCTTACTTCTTGTCCTACCGGTTTTACTTTCCCGACCAAGAAATCAGCGATTGCTGATTCCTGCGTTTCTTCGTTCGCCCGAGCGTAATGATCGGTGATCGCGGCCGTTCGGTGGCTGAGTGCCGCCTGCGTGGCCCGTTTGTTCTTCGTTTGATCCGCATGAAGCTTTGCGAACGTGTGACGAAGAAAGTGCGTGGATCGCTGCGGAAATCCTTCGGCCTTTAACGCCTTGTTGTAGGCGTTCTGCACTGCCGGGTAATGAAGCGGCTCACCTTCCGAATGAAAGACGAAGGAACCTTTAGCTCCTGTTGCCTTCCGTTCGCGCAGGAGATCCACGAGCCTAGCAGGAAGAAGGACGATTCGATCTTCACCGTTTTTCGTGCCTTCCTTCAGCCTCGGTTCCTTCGTCCGGTAGTTCCACCAAATGGTCCGGCGGATTTCCGCGCGACCTCTTTCGAGATCCACGCAGTCCCATTGAAGGCCGCACGCTTCTCCGATCCTCGCTCCGGTCATCCCCTGATACGACGCCAGGTAAAAGTAAACCGGCTTATGATGCGTTTTAAGACGCAGCCAGAACCGCTCGAGCTTTTCCCACGTCAGCGCTTTCTCAGCCCGAACAACCTTTCGGATAAAAACGGCATCCTGAAGATGCCGCCTGAGGTAAGGATTTTGGTACCGAGGATTCTTGTACTCCTTGAACCAGTTGAGAATCGTCCTCAACGTCTTTACCTCTCGCCGAAACGATGTCCGGCTCGGTGGTTTGGGGTACAATGGCTCTTTCGCCCGGTTAAGCCAGGCGTCGATATCTTCGGACGTAAGCTCCTCAACGGGAATCTCGGAAAAGAACTCCAAATGCACGAGATCTTTGCCGTACATATCCCACGTATGCTCGTTCAGACGGGTGGACGTTTTTGTCCACTCCGCCAGTCGCTTACCAATTGTCCGAAGGTGTAGACCGCTACTCTTGGCCGTCCGATCTCGACCGAGCCGGCGTCTCTCCAGGCCTTGGCCTCTTCGATCGAATCGAAGCAGCCGGAGACCTGGACCCATTTTCCCAGCGCTTTCACGCGGCGTTTGGCTCGAAACGGCTGCTGGCGAAGACCCGGAAATGACCGGGGATCGACGTATCTTTGTCTCTCCTCGTTCCATATCCAGATCCGGTAAATTCCTGGGTACCCGCGCACCGAAACCTCGACGCGCTTTCCCCGATATGTGTGGTTGTCGATCATGTTTCACTCTCTCTTTCCAACAACCACCGACCGATTTCTCGTAAAGCGAAGCGGACCATCCGGGGGCCAGGGCGCACGGTTGGAACCCTTCGTTTGAACACCCAATCCCGGACGGTCTTTTCACTTACCGCGAGAATCGTCGCCAATTCACGCACCGTTACGAGTCGACCTATTCCATTGTCAAAGAACGACGAATGCGATGTCTCATATCGCAAGTCGGTTCGGCGTTCAATGAATGGCATGACATCCCTTCCCGGAAGATGTATTGTTTCAAGATTATGAGTAACATTGACAGTCGCCTCGCCGCGAAATGATGTCAATGGAAACTGTACACAAAAACGTTTACAGTTCGGCAAAAATGAACCAGGGTGATCCGCCGTGAAGTCAAAGGAAGCAGGCCGCGACGAGGATCTCGGATTCGAAACCGTTCCAATCAACATCCGTTTGGAACCAAGCCTTCGGGATTTCATGGATAAGGTGAGTTCCCAAATCTGGGGACGGGTCGGAAGTTATCTGCGCCGCCTGGCGGTCTACGACGTCATGCACATCCCGCCGGAAGAAAAACTCCCCACCGAATGGATCAAAGACGAGACCCGGACGGTGAATCTCAATATTGTCGTCCAGCCATCGCTTAACGAGGCGATCCGCGAGCGTGCAACGAAGCGCGGAATCACCATTACGGATTACATCCGGTCGCTCGCCATTCACGACTACGATCGGCGAAAACAGGGGAAGAAGCCTCGACTGGCTCCCGACAAGCTTTTCCCGATCGTGAAGGGACTTACGGCCTACCGGGGCCAAAAGGTGGTCGATATGGTCCAAGAGGCCGCGGAGGAGGAGGGGTTAAGTGTCTCCGGATTTCAGAAGAAACTCGTTTTCGAAGCTCTCCAAAAGCGCTACGGCGACAAGTTCATTGAGGCCATGGCGGCGGAGAATCAGGAGCAGTGGGACAAAAACGAGGGAATCTTGAAACGAATGTTGCGGCTTGGGAGAAAAAGGCATCGCTAGAGGGGTCAACATGTTTTTGTTCAATATTTGAACATCAGTATCTATGCGTTATAAGTTAACATATTGAAACTACGTATGTATATCATACATCAAGGATACGTATGTTCTATTTAGGAACAAGCTGTTAGAATGGCTGTTAAAGGCAAGCGGCCTCCGAAGATCGATGAAAAGCAACTATTGCAATTCCTCGATTCCCGCCCTCCGGTAAATGAAACGCATCACGGCGAGGGTCGGGTGTTGGAACGTGGGATCTACATGGCGGACGTCCGAAACATTCTTTGGGGCGAGCTTCCGCGGTGGCGAGAGCCTTCCCGGGACCGGTGGGAACCGCTTCTTGGAAAATGGTCGTATTCGTTTCGAGGAAAGGATCGGGATGGCCAGGAGCTACGTATCGTGATCGCGATTGACGAAGGCGTACTTCTCGTCACGGTATACAATCCGGCCCACAAAGGAGAGAGGGTCTAACTATGGCAGAGCGCTATTACAAATCGGAATACACATACCACGGGGCGGGGTTTCCGGTGATGTTGCTGAACTTCCCGTTTCGTAAAGTCGGGAGCATGGAGGTACTCGACGTGGATACGGAAAAGCTCGACCTGGCGATTGCGCAAGCTATCCTTTTGAAGCCCGCGTTTCTCACGGGAAATGAAATCAAGTTTCTCCGGCACTTCCTTGGCCATTCGCTTCGAGAATTTGCGTCAAGAATGAGTCTCGGAGCGTCGACCATCAAGAAATGGGAGGATGTGGCTGACGAACGTTTGGAGTATCCGACTAACGATTTCGCGATTCGAAATTTGGCGGCGGGAGAGTTGCACCAACGGTATAGGATGAGCGCGGAGTTCGCATACCATCGGGAGGCGATTCAGGCTTCCCAGTTTTGGGAGCCGCAGCCGCTGCAGATTCCGTTCGAGGCGGTCTTACATTCCTTCAAGTCAAAGCAAGCCGCTCCCAAAGACCATGCCTCTTAATGCTCTCTTTCCAAAATCCGACCCGTTCCCCTAGACACAACCCTAGAGACGATTTTTGCTTCCTCATCCTTCCAGCTTGCAGCTTTCCAACACGTCCACCCCCAACATTTCAAGAAATCCATTAACTGAAGAATATTCAATTGCTCCTCCTTGGTCCCCCTGACTCCACTTTCAACTTCTTGCATCCGTGCCCGTCTATTTCCGCCGAAGTAGCCGAGACCACCCCCCCTATTCCCCACTGTTTCATACATGGTAGAGGGGGGGTGGTCGCGGGTACGAAGGCGCATGGAAAATATGAGCACGGATGCATTTATTACTATGATTTCAGTTGATTCAATCCGATGTCACACTCAATTCACGACTCAACTGCACTTGAACTCAAAGTTGAGTGTGACGCCGGTGGTACGAACAGGCTCGTCACCCCATGTTGATTCGAAATTTGACATGAATATCCGTTTCTCCAACTATGACCGTCTGACGAACACGTGCCGATTCAGTTGTATGTGGATGAGACGTTTTAAGAATGTGAAGGCATAGATGACTTTTCAAGGAAGACTGGCGCTGGCGGTAGCTTTCTCCGTTTTGTTCCCTGCACAGAGAGTCCTGGCGTGTAAGTGCGCGCCAAAAACTCCCGCATCAATGCAAGAGGACATCAAGCGAGCTGACGTTATTTTCTCGGGCCCACTTGTGGCCGTTACCGGTCCAGGCTGGAATGCCGAACTCAAGCGCACACAACAAGTTGGAGGCGCACTAGAAGCATCGTTCGAAGTGAAAACCGTTTGGAAAGGAAATCCTGCCAGGACTCTAGCGCTGTCTACGCCAGGTATCGGTCCGGAGTGCCTGAACTTTCCGTTCATTCCTGTTCTTGGCACGGAGTACCTCGTCCTCGCAAGGAGGAATAGGGACGGAACGTTTGGCGAGACTTCCTGTGGTTATTCGGGTCCTCTAAATGTGAGTAAGAATGTGCTTAAAGTTTTGGGGACACCGTCTCGAAAGCATACTATTGAGTCTCGTATAATATAGAGACGTTTAGAAGAGTTCGGCCTGTTTCCAAAAGGCAGAGACCCGGGTGGGTCGACGGCGCATTTTTCGGAGAGCCCGACGTGCAAATCTGTTGAGTTGCGCATAATCCTTCGGACAGAAATTCGGCAGTTCATGATGCTTCCAGTACCCCCAAAGATATTCGACCGGGTTGAGCTCTGGGGCGTAGGCCGGTAGGGATTCCAGGTGGAGTCGGCCACGTCGGGAATGGACAAAGTCGGCAACCATCTGGCTCCGGTGGGCGCGAAGGCCATCCCAGATGACCAGGAGTCGGCCGGGAATATGGCGCAAGAGATGACGGAGAAAGAAAACGATTTGCGGACTTCGAATCGCGCCAGGAAACAGGCGAAAATAGAAATTCCACCAGGTCACTCCGGCAATGGCGGAGAGCGTTTTCCAACTGAAATGATATTGGAGAACGGGGGTTTGGCCCCGGGGAGCCCAGGTTCGGCAACGGTGGGGTCGCTCGCTCAGCCCACTTTCGTCGACGAAGACGATCGTGCGTTTCTCGCGCCGGGCTTTTTTTTAAGAGCGGGCCATCGGGACTTCTTCCATCGGGCAATGGCTTCCTCGTCTCGTTCGATCGCTCGTCCCGTCGGGCGCTGAACACTCCATCCTAGAGATTTGAGAATTCGCCAGACATGACCGGGATGATAAGAAACTCCACATTCCGCCTCGATCAGTTGGGCCACGCGGGGAAGCGTCCATAGTCCCGTCTGATAGCCTTGTGCTTCGGCTCCTGCTTTGAGTTGTTTCTCGATTCGCTGAAGGTCTTTCGCTGCAATCTTGGGTTTTCGACCCGCCCGACCCGCCTGCTGTAATCCCTTTTTGCCCCGCGCTTGAAGCTGTTGCGCCCAACGATTCACGGATTGCCGACAGACGCCCACCTGCCGAGCCACTTCCGCTTCGTGAACTCCTTTGCGAATCAGCTCTGCGGCCAAGAACCGCCGCTCTTCCAATGCCTCAAAATCTCGCCTCACTCCTGCTGGGTTTCCCATACAAAGAGTAAAGCATACTCCTATCAAAATGTCTCTATATTATACGAGACTCAATAATACGACAGAATCTAGAGCGCAGGTTACTGGATCCCAGTGTCAATATGAGGATGAAACGATAAGCCGAACGATGACACAAGGAGAGTCAAGGCAGACGCAAGACTTAGTGGTTCCGCGCTGTTACTGTTCCAGCGATGTTGTCCGTGACGCAGGCCTAAAGGATATTGGCTGGTCGACAAACGACCTTGAAAACGGCGTTTATTGTGTGCGCGGGGACTTCGATGGCAACGGTGTCACGGACTATGCATTTCCCGGCAAGGGATTCGGCTGGGAACATCGAATCGACGCGAAAATCGTTTTTTTCAAAAAGGATGGAATCTTGAGGACAGCCTCAATTGAGAAAGTTGGTAGCCTCCACGTCTGGGAAGGAAGACTCAAGGAAGTTCCGGAAAATCGTGATTGCCTTATCCAACGTGAACCACCCCCGCCCCCCAATTTCCTCGCTGGAGGTGGGGCGACAATTTATTGTTTTGATGGCAAGCGCTTCATCACACAGCATGGAGCGGGCGATTAGCATGTTCAAGGCATTGGCAACGCCTTCCACTTACAAGTACCGGGCGCACAGAGATCTTGATGGAGATGGCATTATATCTTTATTCGATAGCCGATGGAGGGAATGGAAAGACGGTGAGGCACCGGACGCATGTGGTCATGGCGTTTATTCAGAACGTCCACTTGAATAAAAACAGGAAGATTGCAGTGCGCGGTCAATCCACAATAGCCCGCTCGTGTTTTTTGGCATAAGTGGCGTTCAAGAAAAACCGAACTCCTTCAAACGTGGTTTGTGGAACATTTCTGCGGAACGTTCGTGGAACAGGTCGACGGTAATCGGTACATATGGCGAACAATCCTCGGTAATCCGCCGGCGGCTACCTTTTTGATGTTGTTCGTTTTGCCTTTCGTTCCACGCGGTTCCAAAACCCCTTCGTGATTCCCTGCGCCGCCACCTGTTTCCCCGTTATTACCGTTATGCTCGGTTCGACGAAAGGGATTTCGGAAGAAGCACAGTGAATTTCGCCCCTTCGTCGGGTCGACTTTCCACCGAGATGTTTCCGTGCATTGCCTCGACGACTTGCCGCGCGACCCACAGGCCCAATCCGAAGCCGCCGTAATTTCGTTCCGACACCGCCCGTTCAAACCGTTCAAAGATTCGTTCGGAATCTTCGGGAGCGATTCCGATTCCAGAATCTTGAATCGTAAAACGACCGTTTTCCGAATCCGCGGTAATTTCGATCGCGATCGGTTTTCCCCTTCCAAATTTCGCGGCATTCGAGAGGAGGCTTGACACGACTTCCGCAATTCTTGCTCGATCCCACCTTCCCATCACCGGGCCGTGCTCCCGAACCTGCAGACTGCATCCGTTTTGGTTGAGCACCTCTTTGTATTTGGCCAACACCTCGCGGACAACCACGCCGAGGTCGACTTCTTCCAAATGTAATTCTAATCGACCGGCCTGAATGCGGGATATGTCGAGAAGGTTGTTGACCATGGTCGTCATGTTCTCGACATGCCGTTCCACCGTTAAAAGTTCATTATGCGACTTCTCACCGGCCTCGGCCTTGCGAAGGACGACTTTCAGTTGCAGGATCATCGCGGTCAAGGGAGTGCGAAGTTCGTGGGAAGCGATGGAGAGAAATTGATCGCGCGAGCGGATCATTTCCTGGGCTTGGCGATAAAGACCCGCATTTTCAATCGCGACCGCCGCCTGAGAGGCCAGGCATGCCAAAAGGTCGAAATCTCCTTCGTCAAACGGAATCGCTTGGTCGTTCGTGTTAGAGGGAGAGAGCTTTATTCTCGCGTTTCTCTTCTTGTTCCAAAGTTGCACCACTCCGATCAACTGATCCCTGTGGTTGGACATGGCGACGGAAAGGAGCGACTTGGAGCGATAACCGCTCTTTTCATCGAACTGGACGTTGAAACGATAAGGAGCGTCTTCCGGAATTTGATAAACATCCTCGAATCGAAGCGGTTTTCGAGTCACCGCCACGAAACCCACTAGGCTTTGGTTGCTAATTGGAACCGAGAATTCTTCGAAAGAGACAGGCGCCGAGTCGTTTTGAGCGAGTTTAAAGCGGAGCGATGTGGGATTGGCCGGTAAAGGGTCGTTCGGCCAAATAAAGAGAGCCTGCGTCTGCGGTGGTCAGGCGTCGACAAAGTTCGAGAATGCGGTTCGGGAGACGATCAAGATTGAGTTCGGAGGAGAGGGCGGCGCCGATCGCCAAGAGCTCTTCCAGGTGCTCCTGGCTCAAGGAACGATATTTCAAAATTTTTTCGAACTCCAAAGCTTTCTTCTCTAACGAGGTGGCAAGGTGGCTACATTAAGCCAGTAATGCTCAATGGCTTGCAAGGTCTGGAGAAAATCGTACATCTCGAGCGGCTTTGTAACAAACGAGTTGGCGTAAAGACCGTAACTTTTCAATACATCTTCCCGCGCTTCCGAACCGGTTAATATAATGACCGGGGTTTGTTTCAATTTCGGATCTTCCTTGATCTCCTTCAGCACCGCGTAACCGTCTTCTCTCTGTAACTTGAGATCAAGCAGGATGAGGTCGGGGTGAATGGCGTCCTCGTAGGGCGGCTGACGGCGAAGAAAAGACAACGCCTCTTCTCCAGACGATAACACGTGCAGGTGGCTTTTGAACTTGGAATCCTTAAACGTTTCCGTAGTCAGCCTTGCATCCAACGAACTGTTTTCGACGAGCAAGATCTCTAGGAATTTAGTCTTTTTTGAGCCGGTAGCCATCGGAGCCACCTCCCGGGCCTGATTCTAGATCTCTTTTCAAAAAACCCATACGTTTAATTCGCGCTGCTCGGACTTTAATAGCGTATTTTGTCCTTAAATGATCTTGCATGCATGATGACTTAGCAATGAAGATCGCTGTCGCGCAGCTCAACTCCCAAGAAGATTGGCGAAAGAACCTCCTTTCTGTGGCGACTGCTGTGGAAAGGGCGGTTCGCTTTAATGCACAAGCGATCGTTTTTCCCGAAAATGCGCTCTATATGGGAAATCCTGAACATCTCAGCCGGATTGCGCGGGAGCTGTGGAAGGACAAGGCAATGCCAACCATTCAATCGATGGCGCGCAAGCATCGGATCGCGATTCTACTCGGCAGTTATCCGGAATATCGTCGAGATTCGACGCGCGTTTTCAACACCAGTCTCTTCATCGACGAACGAGGTCGAATCCTTGGGCGATATCGGAAGATCCACCTTTTCGATGTCACTACGCCCGGCCGACGGGCCTATCGGGAATCGAAGAATGTGTGTGCCGGAGACAAGCTGGTGACGTTCAAATGGCGCGGAATCATTCTTGGAATGTCGATCTGTTACGACGTTCGCTTCCCCGAGATGTACCGAGACTTAGCGCGTCGTGGTGCGGACTGTTTGATCGTTCCTTCGGCGTTTACGCATGAAACGGGGAAGGAACACTGGCATACCCTTTTGCGGGCTCGGGCGATCGAAAATCTGGCCACGGTAATCGCCCCGGCTCAAACCGGAAGACACCCCCTCGGCCGGCGAACGTTTGGGCACTCGCTCGTGGTTTCTCCCTGGGGAAAGGTCCTGCTGGACGCCGGCACACGCCCGGGGATTCAGTTCGCCCGGCTTTCGCCCGGAGAATCAAACCGACTTCGAAGGCAGTTCCCCGTTGCGGGCTGACCGACGGATGCATTGATGGATAATTTTCGTTCTTAGGCGGTCGATTCGACTTCGCCGCTTTCCAACACAGAAAACGCGTTCGATATGCTCGCGCGAGCGCCCGCAAGGTAGACGACGTCGCCCTGACGTAATACGAAGTCGCCGTTCGGCAGTTCGGCAACGTCGCCCGCTCGTTGAACGGCAATTACAAACGCTCCGGTTTTTTGGCGGAGGCCGATTTGAATCGCACTCTTTCCATTCGCGCAATCCGAGGCGCGAATTTCGTACGTCTCCACTTTGATTTTTTCAAGTTCGCGAAAAGCCGAAAGTGGCTGGGAGGCGAACGTGGTTTTTCGAGCGCTGAGTTGTGTCTTCTGCCGAATCTCCCGCACCCGTTCGGAGAGAATGTTGCGGGGAATCCCCATGTGGCGGAGCACGCGCGCCATCATTTCCACACCGGCTTCCAATTCCTCGAATACGACATCGGAAGCACCCAGATCTTTTAAGGAGGGACGCTCGGAAACGTAGTGGGTTCGCGCAAACACGGGCGTGTTCGGAGCCACTCTCTTTGCGGCCGCAATCACCCGTCGGTTCGACGTCGCATCATTCAGCAACAGAACCAGAGCCCGCGCATGTTCCACTCCCGCGTGTCGAAGAGTTTCTTCGCTTGTGGCATCCCCGTAGTAAACCGGCCTTCCTCCGGCTCGGGCCAGGCGCACCGTATCCGAATTCAAGTCGATGGCAACATGGGAAATTTTGGACTCTCGAAGCGCGTCCGTAACAATTTGGCCGCCCAAGCCGTAACCGGCCACGACGATGTGGTCTTTGAGATTTTTTTCTTTTCGATGAACTTCGTCGATACCGCGCACGCCCATCAAGCGCTCCAGGGGACGGAGGAGATTCATTCCCGCGGTTACGTGCGGAGCAACCCGAATCGCCAGCGGCGTGATAAACATACTGAAAATTCCCGCGGCGAAAAAAATGCGGGATTCGCCGGCCGTCATGAGGCCCAGGCTCATCCCTGTACTGGCGAGGACAAATCCGAACTCGCTGAATTGCGCGAGACTGACGCCCGACAGCCAGGCCACCCAAGCGGGGAAACGCATCGCCATGCAGGAAACGGTAGCAATCAAGCCTTTTCCCACGAACAGGCCGAGAAACACCAGAATGACCTCCGCAGGGTACTCGTGCAGGACATGTCCGTCGAACAACATGCCGACCGACATGAAAAAAAGGCTCGAAAAGACATCGCGCAGAGGCAGCACTTCCGTCATCGCTCGATGAGCGTACTCCGATTCGGAGAAAATCATCCCTGCGAGAAGAGCGCCCAAGGCGTACGACAAGCCAGCTAAGGAAGTCACATAAATTGTGCCCGAACTTACGGCCAAGACAGATAGAAGAAAGATCTCTCGAACCCGCAAAGCGTCCACGTGCGCGAAGAGTTTCGGCACGATCGTGCGCGCGAGAAAACCGACGGCTATTACCAATGCCGCCGCTTTCGCCAAAGCCGTTGCCATGGCTGTAAATGTTCCGTTTGCACCGGAGCCGCTTAAGACGGGCAAAACGAGCATCATCGGGACGACGCACAGGTCCTGAAAAATGAGGGTCCCCATGATGAATCGGCCGTGAGGAGCGTCCAACTCCCGCCGCTCTGAAAGTCCTCTCAAAACAATGGCCGTGCTGGATAGAGCGACCAAGAAACCGAAGAAAATACCGCGCGTGACCGAATGGCCCGTAAACCAAAAGATGGCCATAACGCCCAGAATCGTGAGGCCGACTTGTAGCGAGCCACCCAGGATGAGAAGTCGTCCGATGCGCGCAAAACTCGCCAACGAGAATTCCAGACCGATCGTAAACAGGAGGAGGGCTACCCCCACTTCGGCGAGCTTTTTCGTCCCTTCAATATCGGCGACCAGGCCGAGACCGTGGGGACCCACGACGGCTCCGGCGAGCAATAGCCCCGCAACCGCCGGAAGGCGAAAGCGCGCCACCAGCAACGTTGCCAGAACTCCTACGCCCGTTAAAACAAGCAGCTCACCCAGAAAAGGAAGTCCCACGTCATCCGAACATTACGAAACAAACCGCAGGGTGGGTAGAAAGAAATCAGGAAAAATCTTGACGCACCCGAATCGCTCTGCAAGAACCGTCGGGCAAGCTTAATAACGGCCTGGGCCGGGGGAAGTCCGGTGAAAATCCGGCGCTGTCCCGCAACGGTGAGCGAGCATTGGGCGCGCAAGTCCGACCACCCGCCAGAGCCATTAAATCCCGTGGAGGAGAATCGAATGTCCATTCCAAAAAATCCCTTTCTATTTTTGTGTTTTCTCATCCTTTCCTTCACTGCATGTGGGACGGATGATCTCGCCACGTCCGAGCAGGAAACTTTGATCGTACCGACGTCGGACCCAACTGCAACACCGACACCGACCCCAACACCTACGCCCGCGCCGGGTAAGCGAATGGGCTGGATCATTTCTCCCAGTGATGGCGTCGTACGAACTCATTGCGTGACGCTTCAAAATCAAAGCTCGACGGCGTTCGACACCCTCGAAGCGACCGGAGAGTCACTGGTTACGTTGGATTTCTGCCCGCCGGGCGGGTGCATGGTTATTTGCGCCATTGGTGATGTGGGAAGGCCGGCCGATAACTGCTTCGGAGCTACGTACTCCGATCCGAACTGGCTTTATTTCTACCTCAATGATCTCACCGGACAGTGGACGTTGGGTGACGTCGCTATCAGCGAATATCCCGCTCAGGACGCAGCGCTACTCGGTTTCGTTTACACCGGCTTCACATTGGCCTATCCGGACGGAGTCCCGGTCCGTGAGCCTCCGATGATGAGTTTTGCGAGCGTGTGCCCCAATTGACATGCGAACTTCCTTCCACGTTCAAATTAAGCTCCCGAAGCGCCGTACGCCGGCTGCGCTTAAGTACACACTCATTGTTTCGGCTGTCCTTGCTTTCATGACGGCGTCGACCGCCGGAAGCTGGCTTTATACGTCAATTCGCGCCTGGGGAAGTTCCTTCGGCCACCATCCTTCACCTCGACGCGAATCGATAAGGAAGGACGCGCCGCCGGTAGGAAGGCCAACCTACGAACAACAAACCCTTTCGAATGGTGCCGGTGAAACCACGAGGAAAAACCATCGAATTGAACCCAGCGTGATTTCGCAGTTGTACCGCGACGAAGGCGCGACCGAGGCCGAGGTCGTGAAGGGGGAATCGATAGGGGAGCGCAAAGAAGTTTTTCGAACGGTTCCACTCAAGGATCTCACCGTCAGTCCCGAGTTTTTGAAGCGTCTTGAGCGTGAGGACGTCGGCGGTCGCGAGGAGGGGAACCGATCCGGCGGTGGAGCGATGCTGGGCGGAGGCGGATCCTCACTGCCAGGAAAAGAAGAAAAGCCCGACGCACGGGAGCATGCGCTCGATCCTTTCTCATGCGCCGTGCGCTCGTTTGTGCCGGGAAGAACGAAGAGCGGGAAGTCTATTCGTCCGATCTGGGACATCATGGATCTTAACTCACGGGTCCTCGGCCCGCCCGACTACTCGTTGGACACGAAGTTGCCCGCCCTCGATCGCTTACTTTCCCTCGGTAACGGCGGCGAAATCGTCCTGGAAGTGGTGGGCGGAGATTTGGCGGATGGCCCCGGCGCCGATTTCGTCGTGTTTGAAAATCCCTTCATCATCAACGGTTCCCATGGAAAAGAGGTCTATGTGGAGACCGCGTATGTGTCCGTAGCTACCGTTGACTCACCGGAGGACTTCCGCGATTTTCCTTGTGCCAAAGACGAGCCTCCCTATCGGGGGTGTGCGGGCGTAACGCCGGTCCGGTACGCTTCAGAGCTGCCCCTCGTTGCGGTCGGAGGGGACCAGTTTGACCTGGCAAGCGTCGGGCTCCCGCGCGCCCGGATCATCCGGCTTCGGGACACGGGTGACAACGAAAGCTTTTTAGAGGGAACCGAGGGATTCGATCTCGACGCCGTGGCGTTGATTCACACGTCGTACTAAAGCCGCAATCCATTCATAGGAGAATGTAAGCGCTACGATCCAAAACAGGTCCCCCAGAAGCGTGTTGCGGAAGAAGGGAAGGGCGGCGGCGTAACAGGATACGAGCCCCGAGAACGTCCAAGCGTAAAGGTGTCCATCCACCCAGACACCCAAATTGGAAATCAGAAAGAAAAGGACCGAACCGAAAAACGTGGCCGCCAGTGCGCCGCCCCGTTGCGACCTCAGCCATCGACCACACAGCATCTGAATCGCAAAGCCACCGTACACGAACGGTGTTGCCAATGTCATGACAGGGTAGTCATAAATGAAAGCAAGGAGTGCGTCACTCAACAGCATCAGCCCGAAAAGAATTCCCAGCGCACGCATCGGCGACAAGGTTCGGCCGGCAAAGACAGCTGTCGCACCCACGGGGGCGAAATTCGCCGGGTGCGGAATCACGCGCAACACAACACATAATCCGATCATCAATAAGGAAAGCATGAAGAAGGAATTACCACGCGGTTTGGAACTCTGTCCAATTTAGTCGTTTCACGCCGTTTTGTGTTCCGGCCCCCTTCCTGTAATAGTGCGCCCCGAGGAGGTGCTTACCCACTATGTTCAAAGGAAAAATCGGATTCATTGCCGCCATCGGGATCGGCGTTGTTCTGCTCCTCCTTCTGGCCGTCGGAATCGGAGGATTTTCTCTTTACAACCGCCTGGTGGCCTTAAACGAACAGACGAACAATGCCTGGTCCCAAGTGCAGAACCAATATCAACGAAGGTTCGATCTCATACCGAATCTGGTTGAAACCGTGAAAGGGTATGCTTCGCACGAAAGGGAGACGCTCCAAAGGGTAACCGAGGCTCGCGCAAGAGTGGGGCAATTGACGCTTTCACCCGATATTTTGAAGAATCCCCAAGCTTTTCAAATGTTCGAGAAGGCACAAGGGGAATTGACCTCTGCGTTGACCCGCTTGATGGCCGTCGTGGAGAACTATCCCAATCTTAAAGCCAACGAGAATTTCCTTCAGCTTCAGGCCCAACTGGAGGGAACCGAAAATCGCATCGCCGTGGAACGAATGCGCTTCAACGACGCCGTTCGGGAATACAATGTGGCCGTTCGAACGCTACCGACGATGTGGATCGCCCGGTTCGCCGGCTTCGGTCCGAAATCATATTTTGAGGCTACGGGAGCCGCCCAGACGACCGTTCCGGCCGTAAAGTTCTAAAAACCAAAATGCGTTTTGTCCTCGTTCCTGCTCTTTCCCTTCTTTTTTTCGTTGGAAGCGGACAAGCGACGGCCAAAGAGAATCCACCGTTGATACTTCATCAGCGTGTGACCGATTTCACGGGAACGCTCTCGTTGGAGCAGCAGAAAACGCTGGAGGACGAGCTCAGAGCTTTCGAACAGGCCACGACGAACCAGATCGCGGTTTTATTGATTCCGTCGCTAGGAGGCCGGGAAATTCGAAGCGTTGGGCTGGACATCGCGCACGCCAATCATCTCGGCCAGAAAGGGAAAGACAACGGCGCGCTCCTGTTCATCGCCAAAGAGGACCGAAAGATGTCCATTGAGGTCGGCTACGGCCTGGAGGGGGTCCTGCCCGACGCTCTGTGCGATCAGATCATTCGAAATGAAATCCGCCCTCAGTTTCGAACGGGCAATTTCTTCGGCGGGATCACACTGGGCGTTCGCGCGATGATGAACGCTACACAAGGAGCATATAAGGCCCAATCGCGAGCAGGGCGGCACGTAACCACTAAAACTTTTGAAGCGTTCTTCTTTTTTCTTTTGATTGCGATTTTCGTGTCGCTGATGTTCAGTCCTCTCTTGGCCGTGATTTTCGGCACGCGATATCGAATCTCATCCAAAAGGGGAGGCGGGTTCTTCACGGGAATTTGGACCGGAGGCGGAGGTTGGACGGGCGGCGGCTGGTCGGGAGGGGGAGGCGGAGGATTTTCCGGAGGAGGGGGCTCCTTTGGAGGTGGGGGAGCGAGCGGGAGCTGGTAGATGGCGCAGAGATGGACAAAAGAAGACCTTCGTAAACTGCGTGACACGATAAGCGAATGTGAACGGACCACCGAAGGCGAAATCCGCGTCAGCATTGAAAGGCGGATACCCTGGCATGAACGTCGCTCGACATTAATTGAACGGGCTTTGAGGGAATTTCACCGTCTCGGAATGCAACACACGAAAGGACGAACAGGCGTCCTGATCTTCATTTCGATCCCGCACAGGCAATTTCATATCGTCGCGGACGAAGGGATCGCGAAGATTGCGCCCGAAAAGACCTGGGTTAACGTCGCCCAGGATTTCGGCTCGCAGCTGCGCCAAAAGCCTTTTATGGACGCCGTGGGTCTGGCCGTAAAGCAAGTCGGCCGCGTTCTGTCGGAACATTTGCCGGCGAACGGGGATAATCGGAACGAACTTTCCAACGAGCCGACGATTCGTTAGAGAGGACGGTATGAAGAGTTGTTTCCGGTGTGGTCAAAAGTTCACTTATTGGCAACGGATGGGGACGTATCCCATCCCAACTTGTTTTGTCTGTGGAACCCCTCACCGGATTTCCAATTTTTCAGCCGCGACGATCTTTACGCTTCCTTTGATGTCCATGTATTTGGCAAACTCGATCGAACGATCGCATTTTCCAACCGCATCCCATTACATCCATCTTTTGGTTTTGGCGTTCGCCGGATACGGAGCCTTGTTTTTGTGTCCCTTCTTTGTATTTCTTCGGATCAAAAAGCGAAGCGATGAACCTTGGGGAAGAATATGGACCATTCTCTCCCTATTAAACACAGCTCTTGTGGTAATCCCCGTACTTATCGGCTTTATAGCCGTCTTGGAACGAGCCGTACCGCAAGTGCTTAAGAATGCCGCTTACGGGTTGTTCTTATTGGCTTGCTTTAGCATTTATGTCATTTCGGTATATCTCTGGGCCGTACCTCGTGGGAGGGGAATCGTAGGCAGGCGTTAGATGTTTTGGGAGCAGCGTGGTTTTGGAAGCTCATCTGCGAGCTATACAATTTAACATAATATTCATTATCAGAAGTAATAGATCGAGAGAGACCCGCGCCAGCCTAACGCCGGGCCGTTTCAGTTCTAAGAAGCTCAGATACGGTGACGAGTCGGTAACCCTTCCGTGTCAGTTCGGTCATTAAACG
>DATDPG010000204.1 GCA_035292885.1 Bdellovibrionota bacterium
AGAAGATCAACGAAGAAGGCTGCACGATCCTCTTGGTCGAGCAAAACGCCCACCTCGCGCTCCGCCTGGCCCACCGCGGCTACGTCCTCGAAACCGGCCGCATCATCCTCACGGACAAAGCCAACGCCCTCCTCCACAACGAAGCGGTTCGAAAAGCTTACCTGGGGGAATGAGGGTTGAGTTTGCTCCGGTGCAGGCCGTACGACAGATAAATTACCATCCCGACCAACAGCCAGATTCCAAACCGCCTCCAGGTGACCCAGGGAAGCTCGATCATGAGATAGAAACAGGAAAACATCCCCGCTAACGGAATCCACGGGGACCAGGGACATCGGAACGGGCGCTTCCGCTTCGGAT
This sequence comes from Bdellovibrionota bacterium, assembly GCA_035292885.1. NCBI lineage: Bacteria > Pseudomonadati > Bdellovibrionota > Bdellovibrionota bacterium. The sequence goes on from DATDPG010000204.1 coordinate 358, forward strand.
CCTTCTTTCGAAGAACGATGATTCCCGCGCAGACGAGAACGAAAGCGGAAAGCGTTCCGATATTCGTCAAATCGACCATTTCGTCCAATGAGGCAAATGCGGCAAACACAGCGACGAAAACTCCGGTAATGATCGTCGCGACGTGCGGCGTCCGGAACTTCGGATGAACGGCGGCGAATTTCGCCGGAAGGAGACCGTCGCGCGCCATGGAGAAAAAGATTCGGGGCTGGCCGAGCTGAAAGACGAAAAGAACCGCCGTATGAGCCACGACGGAGCCGAAAGCGACGATCCCCGCGGATGTGTCCTTGCCGATCATCTTAAACGCCATGTACAGCGGGTCGGGAACGTTCAATTGATTCCAGGGTATAATCCCCGTGATGACGGCCGCGACGACGACATAGATCAATGTGCAAATCAATAAAGATCCGATGATGCCTATCGGCATGTCGCGCGCGGGATTTCGTGTTTCCTCCGCCGTCGTGGAAACGGCATCGAATCCAATATACGCGAAGAAGACGATGGCCGCCCCCGCCGATACACCCGCCCAGCCGTTCGGTATAAACGGAGTCCAGTTCTCGGGTTTAATGTACCAAACTCCGACGACCACAAAAAAACCGAGCGTAATCAATTTCACGATGACCATTCCGGTGTTGAACCGGGCGCTCTCCTTGACGCCCCAGACGAGAATGACGGTCAAGGCCAAGACGATCGCGGCCGCAGGCAAATTCACCGTGAGGGGATATCCGAATATCTGCGGCGCCGACTGAAGAATTTCGGGCGATCGAAACACCGACCAGTTTTGGGCGGTAAACGCCTGCAACTTTTCCGAGAAGGACATCGGATTGACCCCCGAAGCCAGGGCGTACGCCGACCGAAAATCGGTGGCGAGCCAGTTGGGAATTTCAAGCCCGAATCCGCTCAATAACGCGCGGAAGTATCCGGACCAGGAGATCGCGACGGCGACGTTTCCGATGGCATATTCGATGATGAGATCCCAGCCGATAATCCAGGCCAGAAGCTCTCCCAATGTAGCGTAGGAATAAGTATAGGCGCTCCCGGCGATCGGCACCATCGCCGCAAACTCCGCGTAACAGAGCGCCGCGAAGCCGCAGGCGATCCCGGTCACAAGAAACGAAAGGATCAGGGCGGGCCCGGCACCCAAGCGAACCGCGTCTCCGGCCGCAGCCGTTCCGACGGTGGCGAAGATTCCGGCCCCGATGATGGCGCCGATCCCCAGTGCGATCAGGTCTATTGGGCCGAGAACCCGTTTCAGGCCGTGGCTCGTGTCGGCGATATCGCGGTCGAAAGCGTCGAGACTTTTGGTTCGGAACAGGCGTTTAAGCATCGTGGCGGTCTCCCGTGTTTCGCGCACTCTTAGCTGAACGCGTCCCGCGTACCAACAAAAAACATCAATTCATCAGGAGATCCGGGCGAAAAAATTTCCTCGACGGAGCTCGATCATTAATGTAGCGAAACGAACGGTCACGAGATGACACCGGCGGCACGCAGGATGGAGAAGGGGATTTTCGGTCACCCCCGGGGACTGATGACGCTCTTTTTCACGGAAATGTGGGAGCGGTTCAGTTACTACGGCATGCGCGCGCTTTTGATTCTGTTCATGGTGGCGCCCGCGACAAACGGCGGCCTCGGCTTCGATACCCCCAAAGCAGCCCGTATTTACGGCTGGTACACGGCGCTGGTATACATGCTCGCGATTCCCGGCGGCTTCGCCGCCGACCGCTTCCTGGGTCTTAAAAACGCGGTCCTCGTCGGCGGGATCATTATCGCTCTGGGGCATTTCAGCATGGCGATTCCGTCGATCACGACGTTCTTTCTGGGCCTCGGTTTGATCGTCATCGGCACCGGCCTTTTAAAGCCGAATGTCAGTTCGCTCGTAGGTGCATTGTACGAAGAGAATGACCGACGGCGCGACGCCGGATTTTCGATTTTTTATATGGGGATCAACTTAGGCGCTTTTCTCGCGCCGCTTGTAACCGGCTATCTCGGCCAGAAGATCAACTGGCATTATGGATTTGTGGCGGCCGGAGTCGGAATGACGTTCGGATTAATTCAATACGTACTGGGCCGAGGAAACCTGAGAGATCCGGTCGTTTCACGAGATTCCACACCTGCCCGTGGATCGAACTGGATCAACCCGAAGTTTCTGGGCCTGGCGGCCGTCTATGTCGGATCTCTCATCGCCGCGAATTATGTCCTCAAACCGCTCGGAGCCTTGGGTGAACTCCTCTACATCCTTTGGCTCTATATGCCCCCGGTTTGGATTATAGCCAAATCAATGTCCGAAGGCGCGAAAGAGACGGAACGCAAGAGAATCTGGGCGATCGTCGTCCTCTTCATTTTTTCCGCTCTCTTTTGGGCCGCATTCGAGCAGGCGGGGTCCAGCCTCAACCTTTTCGCCGACCGCTTCACTCGAACGACGTTACTGAATTGGAATTTCCCCTCCAGCTGGTTTCAATCCGTGAATTCGATCTTTATCATTTTGCTGGCGGCAGGTTTTGCGTGGTTTTGGCTCAAGCTCGGAACGCACGAGCCCTCGATACCTTCGAAATTTGCGTATGGTCTTCTCTTTGTCGGCCTCGGATTTCTTGCCGTGGCGATCGCCGCGATTTTTTCGGGTCCCGACAAATCGAAGGTCAGTCCGATGTGGTTGATCCTCGTCTATTTGTGTCACACGATCGGCGAACTTTGTTTGAGCCCCGTCGGATTGAGCGCCGTAACGAAATTGGCTCCCGCCCGCCATGCCGGGTTGGCCATGGGTGTCTGGTTTCTTTCCCTCTCAATGGGCAACAAAATCGGCGGCTGGGTCGCCGGGTTCTTTGAATCGTTTCCTTTACCGAAGCTGTTTGGAACCGTGTTTCTGACCACCGCTTGCGCTGCGCTCCTTTTGGCCTTCGTCGTCAAGCCGATCAAAAACCTAATGAGCGGCGTACACTGAAAGTCCTAGCGGGCCGACTCTCGACGTTGCGTTAGAGGCGGATGCTCGGAGCGCTGAAGAGATCTACTTAAAGACGTTTGGCCAGCCTTAGTCGACCTCCAAATGTCGTCGTTTCGGGCGGGGATTCCCTGAACCGAACGTGCGCATTCCACGGCATTGACGATCGCACGCTCCACGACACAAGCCATGGCCGCTCCAACCGCGGTCAACGACGGCTTTTGCCTCCGGCCCCGCGGAACGGAGAGCGAAAAGATCGTGTCGCCGTCGAATAGAGTGTGGGACGGACGGGTTGAACGGGAGATCCCATCGTGCGCCATCTGAGCCATTTTGAAGAGATCGCTCGGGTCGTAATCCGCATCGACAGCCACGACGCCGATCGTTGTGTTCGTTCGGCCATGCACGCGCGGTGCCCGCTCGGTCAAGAAGAACTTCTCGGTATCCAAGAACTCGCCCTTCCGCTCTCCTCTGGCGCCGGCGAGTATCCTTCCAGTCCTCGGATCGACGACATCTCCCAACGCATTTACGATCACCAATGCCGCCACAACGGTACCGCCCTGGATCCTAAGACTCGCCGATCCGAGGCCTCCCTTCATGGCCCACCCCATCCCCAGAATCTTTCCCACAGTCGCGCCGAATCCAGCCCCGATGTTTCCCTGCGCTACCTCCCTTCGCGAAGCGTTCCGGCAAGCTGCCTCCCCCATTCGACCGTCGGGCCGAATCTTCGATTGTCCGATCGCCAAATCGTAAATAATCGCCGCCGGCACAATCGGTACGACCCCGGCCGGGGTCCGGTAACCGATCTTTTCTTTTTCGAGTCTGCGCATGACTCCGGCCGCCGCGTCGAGACCGAAGGCGCTTCCCCCCGCAAGAACGATGGCGTGAATCCGTTGGACCAAATTCCCCGGCGCCAATACGTCGGTTTCCCGAGTGCCCGGCGCTCCGCCGCGGGTCTCACAAGCGGCGGCTGCTCCTTCACGGCCGAACCGAATCACGGTGACCCCCGTGCACCCCTTGCGATCCATTGAATGACCGACTCGAATCCCGGCGATATCGGTCAAGGTACCTGGATATCTCGGTCGGTAATTTTGAGCCGCTTTAGACATGAGCGTGGAGGCTACCCCTCTTCATCCAAAATTCCACTCGCCTCTTTCAATAAGTCGTGACAAACTTTCTCGCATGAAAAATTGGGTCGTCTTACTAACGATTGTACTGTTTCCTCTCTTAACCCATGCTGACGCAGCTGCGAAAAAGAAGAAGGAGGCCGTAATGGATAAGAAAACGGTCACGGAACTCAAAATTGAAGATATGAAGAAGGGGACGGGCGCGGAAGCGACCAGCGGAAAAAGTGTTTCGGTCCACTACACCGGTTGGCTGACCGACGGCAAAAAATTCGATTCCTCCGTCGATCGAGGCCAGCCCTTCGAGTTCACGCTTGGGGCCGGCCAAGTCATCAAGGGCTGGGATCAGGGAGTAGCCGGCATGAAAGTCGGCGGAAAACGAAAACTGACGATTCCGCCGACCTTAGGGTACGGCGAGCGAGGAGCCGGAGGTGCGATTCCTCCGAACGCTACGTTGGTGTTTGACGTCGAGCTCCTCGGCGTCAAGTAGCCATGAAAACATCCCGGGCCGTCGCTTGCGCGCTTGCGATCGGTCTGTGTGCGTGCGGTTCCGACAGTTCGACGACACCCCCACAGCCGACGCTCTCCAGCATACAAACGGAAGTCTTTAACAACTCCTGCACATTTTCGGCTTGCCACAACGACGATTCGGCGCAGGGAAATCTCCGGTTAACTTCAGGGAATTCCTTTTCTCAGCTCGTCAATGTATCCGCCTTCAACAGCGCTGCAGCTGCCGCGGGAAAACTCCGGGTGGTCCCCGGCGATCCCGATAACAGTTTTCTTATCCAGAAACTGGAGGGGCCAAGTGCCGATGAAGGAACCCGGATGCCCCAGACCTCCGGCTTCCTGCCTCAAGCGACGATCGATGTGATTCGCCACTGGATTACAAACGGCGCACAAGATAATTAGGGCTATCGAGTCCCGGCGAAGAAACTCTCTTCGCTGACTCGGCTCTAAGGTAGAATTAGAAATTGCCCATGATTTCGCCGACGGTCTTCGTGCTCGGCGTCGTCAGCCTCCTGACCGACCTTTCGAGCGAAATGATCTACCCCCTCCTTCCGGTTTTTCTATCGAACGTTCTGGGTGCGGAAGCGGTCGCATTGGGCATGATCGAAGGGGTTGCCGAGGCCACCGCTTCGATTATGAAGGTTTTCTCCGGCATTTGGACCGACCGCGCCGGGAAACGAAAACCTCTGATCGTCTGGGGCTACGGCCTCGCCGGTTTTGCTCGGCCGCTCATCGGACTGGCCGGCGCCTGGCCCCACGTCCTTTTCCTTCGCTTCGCGGATCGAATCGGCAAGGGAATACGTACGTCCCCGCGGGATGCTCTCATTGCCGACGTTACGGAACCGGCGGATCGTGGGTCCGCTTATGGCGTTCAACGATCCATGGACCATATCGGCGGCGTTCTGGGGCCGCTCGTTGCCGCGGGGTGCATGTCGTTCTTCGGCATCCCTCTGCGAACCGTGTTCGTTCTCGCGGCGGTTCCCGCCGTGTTGGCCTTTGCAACGCTAATCTTTGGCGTTCGAGAACCGGCCCGCCACGCCACCGTGAAATCTTCGGCGGTTGTGCCCGGCCAATGGAAAAACCTCGACCGGAATTTTCGATTCTTTCTTCTGTCCGTATTTCTCTTCACGCTCGGTAATTCCGCCGACGCATTTCTCCTTCTGCGACTAACGAATAGCGGTGTGGAGCCGGCTTGGATTGCCCTGCTTTGGTCGCTTCATCATGTCGTCAAAACCACGTCGACGTATTACGGTGGAAGGGTTTCGGACCGCCTGGGTCGCCGCCCGATGATCGTCGTCGGTTGGATATATTACGCTGTGATATACGGCGGCTTCGCCCTCATCGACGGGACCACGGCGCTGATCGCAATATTTTTGGCCTATGGCGCATATTTCGGATTTTGTGAGCCGTCCGAGCGAGCTCTGATTGCCGACCTCGCTCCAACGGAACTGAGAGGAACCGCTTTCGGGGTTTTTCATTTCATCGTGGGAATCGGAGCTCTTCCAGCCAGTGCTCTATTCGGTCTCATTTGGAAATATTGGGGATCTTCCGCAGCATTTTTGACCGGAGCCGTCTTGGCTCTCCTCGCGTCAATAACCCTATTTTTAATAAAGATAAAACAGTAATATATCTAGCATGTTAGATATATAAATGAATATTATAGTTTATATCTATTGCTTCGGCGAAGGGATGAGATCCGACCAAGCACCGCGCCGAAAATAAAAATCCCGGATTTCCGTAAGCGTCATCCAGGCCTGGCGCCAAGTACCCAACGTCGAAAGTCCGAATTTCCTCGGCCGATATTCAACCGGCCATTCCCGAATGGCGTACCCCAACCGCGTCAGCTGAACCAAAATCTCGCCGTCGATGAAAACGCTTTTGGATCGAAGTCGACTCTTAAAATCGTCCACGGCCCGCTTTCGAATGAGCTTGAACGAAAAATTGACGTCGCGGACGCGCAGGCCAAAAAGAAGGCGAAGCAAAAGATTGTACGCTTGAGAAAATAACCAGCGTCTCCAGGTGTCGTGGCGGTCCAGACGATAACCAACGATCGCCGGGTTTTCTTCCATCAGCGGCACCACGCTTCGAAGGATTTCGAAATCGATCGGCACGTCCGCATCCGTGTAAAACACGATTTCCTTCGTCACGCTCAGAAATCCGGTCCGCAGCGAGGCCCCGTATCCCAGGTTTTTTTCGTGGCGAACCAGTCGGATCCGCGGGTCCCGGCGAGCGTAATCCTCCACCAGCGGAACCGTGCGATCCCGGCTGGCGTCGTCGACCACCACGATCTCGTAATCCTCCGTCAGGCTCTGAAGGGTTCGCTGAAGCGTCGGTAAAACAATCCCGGCGTTGGTTTCCTCGTTGTACATCGGGATGAACACCGAAATGCCCAGAGAGGAATTCTTTGTGGAAGCGCGCGGGGATGACATCATGATCGAAGTGACACGTTGGAACTTATCGATTGCGTCGGTCCTGCTCGGAGCTTTTTGGCTTCTCCATTCGTGGTGGATTCCCTGGAGTCAAGATGAGGGGCTCTACCTGCTGGCCAGCCAACAGCTTAGCCGAGGCTGGATTCTTTACAAGGACTTCGCCTTTCAACAGATGCCGCTCTACCCCTTTCTCCTTCAAGGGTGGCAGGTGATTTTTGGACACGGGCTTCATTCCGGCCGTCTCTTTTCCTTTTTATGGGTCATCCTACTCGGTTTTGCCTTTTGGATCGTTTGTCGCAAGAGAGGAATGCCTCCGGAAATGGGACTGGCGTGCTTCGTTCTTCTCCTCATTCATCCCCTGGGCTGGCGATATCTTCCGCTCGTAAAACCTCATGCGCTCTCGCTCGCCTGCGCCGGTTTGGGCTGGATTTTTCTCGAAGAAACATCCGACAACTCCACTCGAGAACGGAATTTGGTCCATTTGGGCAGCGGGTTTCTCATAGGTACTGCGCTCAATACCCGTCTCCTTTTCGCACCGTTCGCTTTGATCGCCTTAATTTTTTATATTCGGACCCTTCGAGGGATCGCTCTCTACATCCTTGGACTTGGATTGACGTCTGTCCTCTCGATTTACTTCTTGATCCGTTATCCCGATCAAACGCTCTTTAATTGGTTTGGTTATCATCAACTTCGCGGTTCGCTCGCTACCTGGCATCAATGGGGAGCTCAGATTCACTCTTTCTTTGGAGCTTTTTCTTATTGGCAATGGGGGCCCCTTTTTCTCTTGGCGCTTCTTGGAACCGCCGTTGCTTTTCACGAACGATCCTCATGCAAAGCTTCGATGCGATACCTCGTCGCGGCGACCATTATCGCGTTGCCGGCATTTCGCCTAGTGCCTTTGTACGACGAATACTTTCTCCCATTTCTCTTTTTCTTCCTGATCGCGGTTTTTGCCTTGGCCGAACGCCATTCCGTCATCCGATGGGTAACGCTCGCTTCCGTGGCGATCGGATTCCTCGCTTTGACACCTGATATCGCCGCCGATATCCGGACCGCCCTGGGTCCGCCCGACCGTGAACTGATGAACGGCGTTCGGGCGGTGGCTCGCGTAGCCGCAGCCATTCGACATTACTCCGAACCGGATACGCCGATTTTAGCTTGGTGGAACGGTTACGTCGTTTCCTCGGAACGAGATCCATTTCCAAAAGTCACGGAGGGGCTTGGTGTCATTAAGATGGCCGGGAAACTCTCCAAGGAGCAAAGCAATACCTATCGGGTTGCAACGATTGAGGAGATTCAAGAAGGAATTCGAGCGTGCAGGGCTCCTCTTGTCGTGACGGGACTGGCCACGCCTTCCGGATTCATCGAAATACTGGAAGCGAACTATGAAAAACTCGAAACCGTGGAGGGAGCCGGCATTTACCGGCCCTTCCGTTGTCCCCCTAGTCTATAAGAAACTGCTTCTTAAGATTTTGAACGGCGGCGTCGTTCTCTCCTAACAACTTCCGGGCACGCTCATACTCCATGCTCGCCTTCGATCTTTCCCCGGACAAAAACCAAGTCGTCGATTTCGCAACAGCGAGGATTCCTTTGCGGGGTTGGTCAAACGTGCGCACCTGGGCCAATTCTTCTTGCGCCTGCACTGTCCGACCCGTTGAAAGATAGATAAACGCCCGAAGAAGCGTGGCGTCCAGGTCGTTTGCATCGAACGAATCGGACAAAAGGCTGAGCGCCTGCGCGTGCCATCCGCATTGAAGATAATAAAGCGCCAAGGTGGTCCGAACTCTCGCCGGTTCCATGAGAAAATCGCTCACGCGGTCGCGGGCGAGAGGATAAGGAAGTTTCACGCGTTCCCGCATTTCACACGGCCTTGGATTCGAATGAATACCAAAATATTCCTCGAGAAACGGCAAACCGGCTCGCGGATTCGGCGCCGCGTTTTCAAGCGCTGAAAACGCCGTCGAGACCACGTGGGCGCAAATCGATCCGCGGATCTCCATCGGATCATTCCGCCGGCCGGCCGCGCACGCGCGCGCGAATTCTTGACGCAAGGGAAGGTTTCCGCCTTGTTGATTCAAAAGATAACCGACCGATTGGACATTCGAACTGTCTCTCCGCGTTTCCGTCCAAACATTCTCCTTCCGCTCCTCACCGTATCGGACGGCAAGCTGTTTTCGGTACCAACCTGCCTCCATCAATCCCTCGCCGATGATCTCCACATCGGGGCGGCGATGTTCGACATACGTTCGATACCAGAGCGGAAAGAGCCAGTGATCACTCCCCACACGAATCGTCCCCGCTGCGGGTGCGTAGTCCAGATGGCGGCTTAAGATTTCCGCCTCCACCCCGGCCTCCGAACGCCATGTCACCGGTCCCTTACGAATGGCCGGCCACATCAAGCCCAAGATTACGCCGACTGTAACCCACGTGGACAACGGATCACGGAGCCGAAGGCGTCGCAGGAAGCCTTGTATTCCCACGGTTGAGAGAACCAATCCGATTGCGATGGGCAGAGCGACGTACGCATGGGAGTCCGGATTTTTAAGATAAAAGTCCTTCAAAAAACCGGGCAGGAGGGCGGAGAAAAGAACGATGAACATCCAGATGGCGTACATCCGCTTCCGGTGGAGCCACAGTTCGATCCATCCGAACACCGAACAGGCGAGCAACGCGGGCGTAAACACCATCCACAAACTCGCCGATTGAAGATCCGCCTTTGCCCGCTCATTCAACGGTGAATGGAAAAAGACGCGAAAATCCAGGGCCGTAAAGGCGGCCCAGAAGCGCCTCAGCGTCACTGGAGCGTCCCAATTAATCGAGGGATCGGTGACGGCTCGTAAAGGCGAATAGAGAACGACCGCCAGGCCCAGAATCGAAAACAGAAGTCCGCCCCCCGGCGCCTTCCAGCGCGCCTTTCGATTCATAAGTGCCACGAATAGAATAGCAGGAGCCAAAACCACCGTTAGCAGCGGCTGTAACGCCATACCGACTCCAAACCCAAAACAGGCCAGCCAAGTCCAGCGCACGTCGGTTCGAAGCAGCGACCTCTGACACGTCAGAAGAATCCCCAGGGAAAGAGCGGTCTGTAACGCATAAACCTCGCATCGGATCACTTGAACCGCGAACGACGGAACCAACAGGATTAGAATCCCGGCACACAAAGCGCTGATTTCGGCGGCCGAGGATGGAGCGCCGCCCCGAATTTCGTCTTCAAGTTCTACTATCCATTTGAAGATCAATCCTGCCGCCAAGATTCCCGCCGCTGCCGACGAAAGCGCGATTCGAAACGCGATCGGACCCACCGGTACGAACGTGAAAAACTTCGCGACCATGAGATACGCGGGGTGACCGCTGGGGTGGCTTACACCAAGAACATGCGCCGCGGTCGCAAGTTCCCCGGCATCGAACCAGCCGGGATAGGGAACGATAGATCCCACGAGGAGAGCGAACAACAAAATGAAGGCCAAAAGGCTCATTTTCGAACGATCTTCAGGATGGACTTATAGACATCTCTCCGTTGGTCACGGGCATCGAAAGATTCAGACCGCGAAGGCCGAAATCGAGCAGCTCCTTTGCAATCGTTTCGGCATCCAGCGTCTCTTCGGTGCCGGCCACGAGGTATTGGTAAAGCACTTCTTTGATGCTGCCGATGATCGCCATGGCGACGACCGGCTCGTTCACTTTTCGGATCAACTTCCATTTCATGCCGTTCGCCAGGGCACCCGTAACCATCTTGTGCAGGAAAGCGTGAAATTGATTGAGTTTCCGATGAACCGTGGCGTCCAGGCCGATCGCCTCGCGAAGCAGAATCACGGTTAAATAACGGTGCTTAAAGAAAAGATCGACGACTCGTTTAATGTTGGCATAGAGGTCTTTCACCGGAGTTCCGCGCTCGAGGTCGACCCGTTCTACACACGCCGTGAGTTTTTCGATAAATCCGTCGATCAGTTCATAAAAGAGAGCGTCCCGGCTTTCAAAATAGGTGTAAAACGTTCCCCGCGACACACCGGCAGCTTCAATGACATCGGCCACGCTGGTCGCCTGATAACCCTTGGTGGCAAAAAGCCGCTGGGCGACCTGGGCAATCTCCTCACGACGCACCTTTCGCTGTTCTTCCGCGCGAATCGAACGCCGATCCACCGCTAATGTCATCGTCACGATCTCACCTCCCTGTCCATTGAGTGTCCCGTTTCGACAAACGTTGAAACAATCTCTTGAAGCCGATCCGAAAGCTCTCCCACCTTTTCGTCCGACAACCCGACCGTTTCGAATTGCCGGCCGACGTACACACTCACTCTCCCTGGTCGGAATCGCAAAGACCCCTTCCGGTTTACGTCATACATCCCGCGCACCGCCACCGGAACTACCGGCAGACCCGCGTCCCTGGCCATGAAGAACACACCCCGTTTGAATCGCTGTGTGTGGCCGTCGGTCGTCCGTCCCCCTTCCGGAAAGACGAGAATCGAAAACCCCTGAGCGGCGCGGTCGCGGGCGCCTTCCGTCATCTCCTGCAAGATTTCCTTGGGGGATCGATTGCGATGCAACGGAATACCCTTGGAGAGCGTCATAAGCCACCCGTAAAACGGAATCCTGAACTGCCACGCGTGCATGAGACCGCAAAAGGCATGCGGTATAGCTGCCGCCGCCACGTAAGCATCCAAGAGATTGATGTGGTTCTGGCAAAAAACGGACCGACGTTTCGGATCGAACTTCGCGTCATAGAACACCTCGAACCGTCCGAGATTGACGGCGCGCGCGACGAGCGAAAAGCCTGGCGCAGCCACCCAGGCGTGTGTCCGCCGATATGGGAAGAACGGCAAAAGAATCAACGTGACGATGGCCAAGATAGCCATCCAGACAAACGAGAACACCCACACCGCAATCGAAAATAAGATGATCATCGCTCATACCTGGACGTCCATGACGTTGTTAAGCACTCTCAGCTTTTCCGGCCAAAGCCGGAGGACTTCACCGTCGATCATTACGTTCAGCTCCTGATCGAAATCGAACTCAATCGCTTCCGCCCGCGACGTTGATACCTCCGGCATTCGGACATGCGTTCCCTTGAAGATTTTCGGAAACGATTCCATCAGGCGGAACCTTCCCATGGGACCGACCTCAATAAGGTCCATTTGGCCGTCCGACGTGTCGGCCGACGGAGCCATCATCATCTTTCCGCCCGTATAACGGCTGTTGCAGATCGAAAGAAACGTGAGCGGCTGGGTGTGTTCCACGGAATGATCGATTCGCATCGGAAAGACCCTTGGCTCCAGCGTCATCGTCTTGGCCAGAACGCTCAATGCGTAACCACTCTCTCCCCACCCTCGGAAATAATGGTTCCGGTGCGCACCGACCTCGGCCACGAATCCAATTCCGAAAATGATCGAGAAATAGAGGACGCCGTGCTTGTGTTTGAGTTCGATCACATCGCAGGGATGCGCTCTCTGTTCGATGATCGCCCGGATCGATTCCTCCGTTCCCCCATTCGTGAAATGCCTCAAGAAGGAATTGCCGGTTCCGGCCGGGAGGATTCCGAACGTCACTCGTTCTTGATCTTTCAGGGACAGCGGAAGAAAGCCGTTCAGCGTCTCGAAGCAGGTCCCATCTCCACCCACGGCGATGAAGTGGCGAACCCCTTCTTGATACGCCTCTCGAGCCAGACGTGTCGCGTCGCCGGGAGCCCGGGTCTCGCGAGCTTCCACCCGCAACCCCGCTTTTCGTAATTCCTCGAGAGCGCGCGGGGCCTTTTGACCGCACCGACCGCCGCCCGCGGCGGGATTCACAATGGCAACGGCCTTCTTAGCGTATTCCGCCGTCATAGTTCCCGAACCGCCTTTTTTCGGTTCAATTCCTTGGCCAGCTGTTCCGCCAGGGCGTCCCGTTTCAATTTCATCGAGGCGGTTCTGGGAAACTCCCGTTCCCAGACGACGTATCCGCCTAGGCGTTTGTAGTCGGTCAGTCTTTGATTTCGCTCTCGAAGCTGCGCTTCGAGAGTCGGATCGGGGCGGTCGCTTCGCGGCCGAAGGACGAGGATCATTTTTTCGCCGGCCAATTTTTCATTCTTCCAGACGAAACTGGACGAAAACACGCAATGCTCCTGGCTGCCCGGAACATCCGCAAAAACATTCTCAATATCCTCCGGATAGATATTCTTTCCCCCCTCGGTGACAATCATATTTTTGGATCGGCCCACGAGTTTCAGATGGCCGGATGCATCCACCGTCCCTAGATCTCCCGTTCGGAGCCAACCATTGACAATTGTTTCACCCGTAAGCTCCGCATCCTTGTAATACCCTTTCATTACCGTGGGGCCTTTCGCCCATACCTCCCCGACGCCCTGATCGTTCACGTCACGGAGTTCCAACGAAACACAAGAGAGCGCTTTTCCTACAGTGTCGTTGCGGAACGGTTTCAAATCGTTCAAGGTCAATGTCGTTCCCGCCTCCGTCAGACCGTATCCGATCACCACGGGGATCCCAAGGCGGTAAAAGAATTGGGCTGCGGAGGACTCGACAAAGGCCCCGCCCGCGAAAATAAAGCGCAATTTCCCGCCGAACTCCTGATGGATTTGCTTTAAGAGTCGGCGCGACAGTTCGTAATTAGGTCCGCGCTGCGTGGCGAATTCATTGATCGTGAGAACCGTGTCCAGGATGGTTCGCTTCCACCGGGGCAGCGAATCGATCTTTTCCCGAATTTTCCGTTCCAGGGCTTTCAAAATCATCGGCACCAGCGTCACGTGTGAAATGCCGTACCGCTTCATTGTGGACGCCAGAAACTCCGGCCGCAGCGTTCGCTGGTGCACCACCGCCCCGCCAAAATGCAGGGGCAGAAGGAAGCCGCACATGAAATCGATTGCGTGATTCGTGGGAAGGATCGAAAAATACCGATCGTGCTCCTCAATCGGGTAAAGCTTTCCCAGCTCTTCCGCCTGAACGAGGTAATTCGCGTGCGTCAGCATGCAGCCTTTCGGCCGCCCTCCCGTTCCCGACGAATAAACGATTGAGGCGACATCTTCTCGACTTCGACCTACATATGTAAAAGCGCGACCCGGCGTCGTCTCCCAGCGAACGGCTTTTCCAAGGTCGGAACCGACAGGAGCTTCCGTTACGAAAACCAGAAGGTCTTGAAGAGATTCGTCTTTAAGCCGCATCCAGATCGGCCACTCGACCACCAACACCTTCGGTTCGGCATGGCTTAGAAGAGCCGCCTGTTCGGAAGAGGTCAATTTGTAATCGATCGGCACCAAGATCGCGCCGGTCCACAACGCCCCGGTTGCGGTAATCGGCCACTTCGATTGGTTCGACATGAGAATCGCGCAGCGATCCCCCGATTTGAATCCATAATCTTGAAGAAGCGCGGCGAAGCGCTCCGCTTCCTTCCGAACTTCCGTATACGTATATCGCGCGTTCTCACGATCGCGTTCGGCTTCGATGAACGCAACGTTGCTCCTATATTTGAGTAATACGTCCCGAAGCGTTTCCCCCAAACAGGTCATTCTTGAAAGATCGAGCATCATCTTCTCCGATCAATCACAGCCGCCAGTTGGCCGAACGTTGTAACCCCTTGAAGTTCGTAATCGGGAACTTCAATTTGAAACTCCATTTCCAACTCACTCAAGAGTTCAAGGGCCTGAATGCTGTTGATGGCCAGTTTCCTAAAGAAATCGTCATCCGCCCGTAACGTCTTCGCATCCACATGAAACTTTTTCGCCGCCAACTGGATTAATTTTTTAGTCGTCTCACTCATGGCAAATACGGCCGAAGATCGTCGCTTTCTACGAATTTCTTGAGCGCCTCCATCACTTGCGGCCTCTGAAACAAACGCAAGAAATGTTGCTTCTCTTCCTCCAGTTCCTTCACCGGAATCGGCTTCATAAATTCTTTCGTCGTCGCCCGTGCGTCGGGATCGAACTTCGCCGCCTGCTGCGCCATGCTTCGAGCCGCGGCCAGACCCTCCCCCACCGAAACCACCTGGCTCACCAAGCCCACTTGTTGAGCCTTTTGCGCATTGATACTTCGGCCGGTAAGCAGAAGATCCCGCACGAGGCTGTTGCCCACGTCTCTCTTAAGACGCGGGATTCCGCCGAAACCGGGAAGAATGCCGAGCCGAAGTTCGGGAAAACAGAAACGGGCAGTTTTCTCAGCTACCAAAAGGTCGCACGTCAGCGCCAACTCGAACCCGCCGCCAAAACAGACCCCGTGGATCATTCCGATTGTGACTGCGGGAAGGGAATCGAGTCGATTCATAACGGCGTGTATTCGATCCAGATATTTCTTCATTTCCGGAGCGTGATCCTTGCCCGGTCTCGATGCCATTTCTCGGTAGAGGTGTCGGAGATCCGCACCTGCGCAAAATCCGCTCTCCAATTTGCTGTAGAGAATGACTACCTTGGCCTTCTCGGGATCGAAAGCCTCGAGAAACCGCTCAAATCCTTCGAGCATTTCCCGACCGATTTCGTTCCCCGGCGGTCGCTCCATGGCGACTTCGCAGATCCCGTCTTTGGTGGTCCAGTTCAACATAAACTACGCGTTGGCAAACGCCCCCTTTCCGCCTTGCCCGGCTTCGCTCTCCAAGTAGAGCGACTCGATTTCCTGTTTGAGCTGGTCCTCGATCTGTTGGCGCTTCAATTTCTGGTTGGCCGTAAGGAGGCCGTTATCGATCGTAAAACCCCGTTCAAAGCGACGAAATTTTCGGATCTTCTTATAGTGGGGGAGCGATTCATTCACGCTCTCGATCGCTCGTTCAACGGAAGCGTTGTCCATTTTCCCCGTGACGATGGCCGTCAAATAGGGCCGACCGTGGCCGATAATCACGGCGTGCTCCATTCCGGGGCAGGCATCGATCAATTGCTGTTCGATCGGTTCCGGGGCGATGTTGTGTCCCGACATCGGAATCAAGACGTTTTTCGCGCGGCCGATGATCTTCCAATTGCCGGTTTCATCCGCTTCGGCCAGATCGCCTGTGTAGAGCCAACCGTCGCGCAAAACCGCTTCTGTCGCTTCCGGCTTGTTCCAGTATCCGGCAAAAATGTTGGGTCCCCGGCAGATCAACTCACCCTCCCCCGTGATCTTGGCTTCACAGCCCTCGACGGCGTGGCCGACGTAACCGGCCTTAACGGAATTCGGTTGATCCATCGTCACGATCGCCGTTGTTTCGGTCAGGCCGTAGACCTGGAGAACCCGAACGCCGATCATTTCGAACCAGCGCTGCGTTTCCTCGGTTAACGCCGCGGATCCGCAGATCAAAAATTCAAGACTCTTGCCGATTTTCAGACGGATCTTGCAAAAGACCATCGCCGTCGCCAGACGAAACCAAACATTGTCGATTCGTCTTCCTTCCCCCCTAAGTCGGCGGTGGTAGGCGGCTTCGCCTTTTTTATACAGACGGAGCGCTACGCCCCCTTTTTCTTTCAGTTTAGCGTTCACGCCGTTTCGAATGCGCTCCAGTACAGCCGGCACATTCAAATAATAGTTGGGATCGGCGGTCGCCACTTCTTGAACGAGGTTGGAAAGATCCGTCGAAAGCATGACGGGATTGCCGCGATAAAGCTGCGTCCAGAGCATGATCCGTGAGCCCATGAAACAGACCGGCAGGAAATGAAAGACACGGTCGGTTGTCGTGTCTCGCCCGGTCGCCTGCCGGAGGCGGGAAATCGTCTGATGGAGCATGTAATCGACATTTCCGCACGTAATGACGGCGCCTTTCGGATCGCCGCTCGTTCCGGACGTATAAACAATGGTCACGGGCTCTTCCGGTGTGATTTTGTGGATTTCGGCCGGGCGATTCTCCGCGGTGAATATTTTTTCAAACGTCACGATCGCCGAGGGGGTCTCCCATTCTCTTCGTATGGCTTCGGCCAAAGTCTCGTCGCCCGCGATGAGAAGCTTCGGCTGGCAATCCCGGGCGATATAGGCCAGTTCTTTGGGATCTTGCCGGCTATAAAGCGGCACGCAAATCGCGCCCGAGGCCAGAATCGCGATATCACAGGCCACCCATCGGGTTGAATTGGGGGCCAGCAAAGCAACTCGATCGCCGGCCCGAACACCGGCCGTGGCCAGGTAAACGCGGGCTCGTTCGACCATCTCCTTCAATTGAGCGCGCGTCGTCGGCGCGGAGGTTTGTCCATAAACCTCAATCACGGCGGGATCGGCGGTCGATTTCTCCAGATTTCCTAAAATCGTCTCGACAAAATTCATGCGTACACCTCCAACAACTGACTCAAGGATCGAGAAATGGGCGGCAGGTAGTTTTCCCACGATTTCGGAAGATTTCTTCGAGGAAAATCGGGATAGACGCGGGCGACCTCGTCGGCAAATGTGATCCCCATCTCGCCCATTAAGCGGAGTTGTTTCGGAATGCTTCGACCGATGTCGTCGGCGATCCGATCCGAATCCCGGTGAAGTATGCGCAAAATTTCGAGCAAACGATCGGCTAGTTTCGGGTCGTCGACTTCCAAGAAGAGGTCGGCATGCCCCCGATCGTTCATCAGGTTGCAAATCCGTTCATCCATCGTAACTCCGGCCGAGGGGATCTGCGCCGGCATCGACGTAACGATCGCATGAAACCGGGAACTGACGAGGTACGAAACGTTCCGAAGAATGCTCACCAGATCGTACATATCGTACGAATCGCTTACGAAAAGGGGCGGTTTTTGAGGAAGAAGCGCCGCCAGGTCGACGCACGCGCGACGATCCAGGCGCTCCATGCCGATCAAGGCCACGAAGACGGGGCGTTCCTTCGCAAAAGCCGTTACCGCACGGGCCAGGCCCGCGAGATAGGCCCTGTATTTCTTCTCTCCTTCCTCGGATCTATGGTGGAAGTAGATCGACTTGTAATGCTCTTCTTTGAACTGGCCGGCGAGAACGCGAGCCGTCGCCTTCATGAGATCCGGTTTCACCGGCCAACAGAACGGATGGATCGGGCCCACCGCAAGGATTTCCGTTTTCCCATCCCAGCCACCGGCCCGAAGAAGTTTGGCTCCCCGTTCCAGCGGAGCCGGCTCGAATGTCCAAGCCGTATCCGTCCCCGGAGCCGTCCGAATCCCGAGGTTTTCCAAAATGGTCCGGGAAGGTTCGTTCCGGCAAATCACGAGCGAATGTTTGCACCGTTTTTGGACGAACTCCCGAAGAGAACGGGTCATTTCACCCGCTTCCGCGCCGTATCCGATGCTCAATTTGCTCTCCGCATTCGCCATTCCGAGCGCGCCCGCCATCATCGTGGAGAGCGCCGTGGCGAACTTCGATTTGAACATCGAACCTTCGCATGCCACGACGCCATGGTGTTTGGCACACTCGTCATAGAGAAACTTCGGGAAAACGTTCGGCAATTGGATCTGTCGGACCGTCCGGAAGTATCGGGCCGAAAGCTCCGGATCGAGCGTCATGATCGTGAGCTGGATATTTTCATCCCCCAGGATGTGCCGAAACTGCCGGATCATTTCCTCCACGCGAACATCGGCGCCGGTGTTTCGCGCTCCCACATAACAGGCCAAAAGAAGTTTAAGCGCCTTGCCGGGCGACCAACGCTCGGTTCCCCACTCGAGCGTGTGCTTGAACTCCGCAGCCCCGATGAGAGTTCCCATGGCCGCTTGAAGCGCCCGGTCGGGGTCGAACACCCCCGTTATTTTCTCGGTCCAGCTAACCATGAGACGCCGCCTTTAAGGGCTCGGCCTTGACTTCGGCTTCTTCCCAAGATCGGTACGGATAGGAAAATCGAACCCGCTTCGCGAACTGCAACAGATCGAACGCATATTTCGAAAACAGAACGGGGGCCTCGTTCAACTCTTCTTTTACACGTTGATTTTCAAAGATCGTGTTGAACGTGAGATACGGTAGAAAAACTTTCATCCGGGAGGCCGCCTGTGAAATTCCCCATGCTTTCGGCATGGCGGCCAGGGCGCCCACCGTTCGATCAAATGGCTTGGAAAGAACCGAAAGGAAAAGATGCCGGTTGGGATGGCCTTGATCTCGAAGCGCGTCGACAATTTGGCGATACGTCAGCGACGCCGTGCCTGAGCTGAGATGATAGATATCGTATTTCGGCTTTTCCTTTTGATGAATCGTAACGATCGCTTTGCCAACATAATCCGCCGGAACGATGTCCGCCCGCCATTCTGGACGAAACGGTAGGACGGGCAATTCCGCGAGAAAAACAAAGGCCCGCACCATATCGAACTGAGTGGTTTCCGGAAATCGGCTGTCCCCTAAAACGATGCCCGGGCGGAAAATCGTCCGCGGAACATCCGGGAGGAGTTCGTGGACCATATATTCACAAAACTTTTTGGTCCGAGCGTACGGATCGTAATCGCTTCGGTCCCATTCGAGTGCGGCATCTTCCGTAACCACCTCGTCCTGCCGGCGACCGGCGACCGCCACGGTCGATACGTCGCTGAACCGGCGCAAACCATGGTCGTCCTGCGCGGAGCGCGCGAGTTTAATCACCTGAAGCGTGCCTCGCAGATTCACATTGAGACAGGCCTTTTCCGATTTCCGGTTCAAGGAAGCCGCGCAGTGGATGACGGAATCACAAGACTTGGCGAGCCGCCGATACGTGGCCGCGTCTAACCCAAAGTTTTCACTCGTGAGGTCGCCACGATAAATATCGATGCGGGTTCGGAGATCGTTGTAAAAGGGACCGAAGTCCATATGAAGCTGAAGCGATTGCCATAGACGTCGCTCGGCC
>DATDPG010000205.1 GCA_035292885.1 Bdellovibrionota bacterium
GTTTCTAAATCCCGAGCGGGACGCTCTGGGACAGGGGTATCAGATCATCCAATCGAAAATCGCGATCGGGGCGGGAGAATTTTCCGGTAAGGGGTATCTCAAAGGGACTCAAAGCAAGCTCCAGTTTTTGCCAAAACAATACACGGACTTTGTTTTTTCGAACTTCGCCGAAGAATTCGGATTTCTGGGTTCGATCCTGCTGCTCGGCCTCTACGCTTCGGTATCGCTGCTCGGGTTGAACGTGGCGTTTATGGCTAAAGAACGGTTTGGGATGATGCTGGGCGTCGGGTTGACGGCGTTGGTCACGTCCCAAGCCGTCATTAACTTGGGAATGGAAATGGGATTGCTCCCCGTCGTCGGCGTGACGCTGCCGCTGTTCAGTTACGGCGGCACCTCCCTCATCACGACGCTTTTCGCCGTCGGTCTCCTGCTGAACATCAGCATGCGCAGATATATGTTTTAGAACCGGAGATTACGGCGTGCACTGAAACACGTCGCCCGTGGTGCCGCCGCTCACTTGGCGAACGCGATTGTTTAGCGAATCAGCAATGAAGAAACCTCCCAAACCGTCGAACGCGACTCGCCGCGGGAAGTTCAGTTTGGCGTCTTTCGGCGGGCCTCCGTCCCCGCTGAACCCGGCGATCCCCGTTCCGGCCACGGTGTCGATGGTCCCATCCGTATTGACCTGGCGGACTCGGTGATTCCGGCCATCCGCGATTAATATTTTCCCGTCCGCGTTCATGATGGCTTGACAAGGTTGCCACAATTTTGCCGATGTTGCGGACCCTCCATCCCCGCTAAATCCAAAAGCGCCGGTTCCGGCAACCGTGGAAATGATTCCATTCCGATCTACTTTTCGAATGCGGCTGTCCGATCGGTCGGCGATAAGAACCTCGCCGTTGGGCGTAACGCTGACGTCTTCGGGGCCCAAAAGCCTTGCCGTAGATGCGGGAATGCCGTCATTGTTGATCGATCCCCCTGCAAAATGGTGAATGATCCCTTGCTCATCGATCACTCGTACGCGCTCATTGTTCATATCCGCGACGTAGATCTTGCCCCGGTTGCTGACGGCGATCCCGGTCGGCAAGAAGAAGGTCGCCAATGTGGCCGGCCCTTCGTCTCCTCCGTTTCCACCGCCTCCGGTTCCAGCCACGGTGGTTATGATGCCATTAGAATCCACTTTCCGAATCTTTCGACCCGAGGTATCCAAGATATAGACCGACTCGTTGGGACCGAATTCAACATCTTGGGTGTTCACGAACTGTGCGTTCGCAGCGGGACCGCCATCGCCACTCGTTCCCGAGGTTCCCGTTCCCGCAGATGTGGAGATCATGGCGCTCGCGTCCACGCGCCGCACCCTCCGGTGGCTGCTGTCTCCGATATAGAGGATGCCATCGGCATCCGCGTTGATTCCCAGCGGCAACGAAAGCGATGCTTGCGGCGCCGGCTGTCCGTCGCCGTCAAAGACCGTCGTGCCGTCCCCCGCCCAAGTGCTGATGGTGGCGGGTCCACCCTCCGTCCGTTGAACAACCACTGCGGATGACATAGCCGTATTTCCCGCGAGGTCCGTCGCCGTAGCGATAAATGTGTTGTTTCCAGGAATTAAGGCGATCTGATCCACATGGAAGGTGTTTCCGATCAACGCCGCAAGCGTCCCGTTGACGGTGACGAACGCGACGCCGAAATGGTCCTGAACGTTACCTACAATGGAAGTGGCCGCGCTCGAGGTTTGGGTTCCAGTTGGAGGGCATAAGATCGCCACGTCGGGCATCGTCAGATCCACGAAAACGGTAACCGGCGCTGATTGCGCGCTATTCCCCGCGGCGTCCGTGGCCGTTGCGACAAGGGAATACTCCCCTCCCGGCAATGACAGATCGACCGAAAAGTCCTCTCCCTGCAAAAGGGCGGCTGCGCCCTGCACCGTAACCGAACTGACGCCGTTTTCATCTCGGGCCGTCCCCGCCACGTGGATCGTGGATTGATTTGTCAGCAGACCGTTAGGGGGCTGAACGATCGAGATCGACGGAGGCGTGGTGTCGATTCGGACCGAACCGAGTTCGCCGCTCACTTGATCCTTCACGTTGCGCTGTCCGCTGGACGAGACGAGGACTTTGCGAACCGTGTACGTAAGATGAAAGTCCCCTTCCCCTAAAGAAAAGCCTTTGGAATCTCGACCGTCCCACAAAATTTCAAGCGGGATCGACACCCAGTCGTTCCCTCGCTTTGTGAACGGGACGGCCTCCTCAAAAAAGAGCCACGAGGTTCCACCCGGCGTATCAATTCCGATCTCTCCCTCAATCGACGAGGCCGATTTGCCGTTTCCCGAACTGCCGTCGGTACCCAGCGCCTGAACCGTCAGGTGAATGACCGTTTCGTCGAGAACGTCGTCTCCATTCGGGCTGAAAAGGACAGGGCCAACTTCCGCACTTTCGACGCGGAGTTTATCCACCATGTTATACGCGTGGTCGTTTTCGGCGATTCCAGCCGAAGAATCCAACACCACGCAGGTCGCCAACACGATCCAAAGAATTTGTATTCGCATGAACAACCCCCCTCCTCTCTGTCCGCATAGGCAGCGGTCAGAGCATCCCGATATATTGGACCCTTCTGACGCGATGTTCTAGATGGCCTCCCGTTTACGGATTCGGTCTGGCCTTGCCGTCGGGGTCGACAACAGGAGTTACGTTTCGTTGACGGCAGGTGCGAGGGTTAGGTTAGAGGTATGAGCCGGGCGTAAGTGAACTGGCCCTTACAGTCCTTTCTTGACGAGAGTTTCCAGCTGCGGTCGCGGGACGGCTCCGACGACCTGGTCCACGACTTCGCCGTTTTTAAACAAAATGAGCGTGGGGATCCCGCGTATTCCGTACTGCATCGGAGTCGAAGGATTATCGTCGATATTCAGTTTCCGGAAATTCACCTGTTCACCGTACTGATTCGAGAGTTCTTCCACGAGCGGAGCGATCGCGCGGCAAGGAGCGCACCATTCGGCCCAAAAATCGACCAGCGTCGGTTTATCCGAATTCAAGACATCGGTTTGGAAACTTTGATCCGTCACCGCCTGCACCGTTCCGTCTTTTGCCATACCGTCCAACCTCCAACGACAAGTTATTGAAATTAAACTGAAACTACCTTCTTTCCCCAAAGGGTTCGGGGAACGCTAGAAGAAGTTCTCCGACGTGTCAACGGAACGGAGCGCTTCGTGGAAGCAGTGGCTTTGCTATGATACGGTTCCGCGCCCAAATTACGAATATGTCGACGCAGGCCCAATCGGTTGGATCGCTTCAAGAAACTCCGCTCGTAAAGCTGCTCCAGTGGATCGCGGACAACGCTTTTTCGGGAGTCCTGGTCTTGGCCCGGGACGAGGTCAAAAAGTCTTTCATTTTTGAACAAGGCAAGCCGGTGGCGGCTCGGTCGAACATCATGCAAGAGACCTTGGGGCAGATTTTGGTCCGCGAGGGACGTTTGACGGAGGCGCAGCTGACAAAATCGCTCGCGATGATTAAGGGAAGGGAGGCTGTTCACCAGGGGGAGGCGTTTCTTCAGATGGGCTTGATCGATCGCGCCTTACTCAACGAATCTCTCCACCAGCAACTGTTGCTCCGAATTCACGAAGTCTTTCTGTGGGCCGACGGCCGTTACGGCCTGATTCCGTCCATCCCCGAAGACACGGCGAAAATCGCGGTCGAAGAGAATCTATTGGAGATTTCTTTCCGAGGCCTCATACGAAAATACAAAGGCTCCAAGGAACCCGCGGCGGTCGATCCGAACGCGAAGCCCATGGTGGTCGGCGGCCACAACATCGACGTAGCGAAGCTTCGATTGGTGGGAAGAGAAATGGGATTCTTACGCGCGATCACCGGCGTAGCGGCGTTCAAAGACATCTTGGCAAAATCCCGGATAGAAGAGCCGGTCGCAAAAGCGATGCTCTTAGCCTTTCGCGATCTTGGAATGGTCCGTTTAAGCGATCAAGACAGCCGGGACTACGATTCAACGCAGCGCCGGTTTACCGTCCGCACGGCCGAGGCTCCCAAAGCGTCGCAACCCGCCTCGGCAAGCGCCGCGGCGAAGGCGTCAAATGAACTCGCGGCCGAGATCGCCAAAAGATTAGAGGCCAGCGCAAAGCAGACGTACTTTGAATTATTCGGCCAGGGGCAAAAAGCCACGACGGCGGAGATCAAAAAAGCGTATTTCGACCTCGCCAAAATCTTCCATCCAGACCGCCTCCCCGCGTCCACCACGAAAGAGGACAAAAAGCTGGCCGAGTCGCTCTTCGCCAAGCTTTCGGAGGCGCATAACGTTCTCTCGAACGACAACTCCCGGAAGGAGTACGAGGCTACTTTGCAACTCCAGGCGAGCGGTGTGGACGCTCAGAAAGCGAACGACATCATCCAGTCCGAGATTGAATTCCAGAAGGGGCAGATCCTGATCAAGAAGGGCGACTTCCCAGCTGCGATCGCATCTCTGCGGGAAGCGGTCAAACTTTACGAAAAAGAGCCCGAGTACCTCGTTTACCTGGGATGGGCCCTCTATCGCCAGGCTTCGAAGTCGAGGAACGCGAAGGAAGTTCAAGAAGGAAGAGCGTTGCTGGAAAAGGGTCTGAAGATGAACGGCCAATTGGTTCAGGGCTATTTTTTTCTCGGAATGATGGCCAAGAGCGAAGGTGACCTCGGCCGGGCGAAACAGCTCTATCAGAAAGTGGTCGATTTGCAGCCGAAACATCAGGAGGCCAACTCCGAACTGCGGCTCATGAACATGAGGGACACCAAACAGCAGAGCGGGGGACTCAAAGGGATATTCCGAAAAAGGGAGTAGGGAGGAACGTTCATGTTGTACGCGGAGCTGTTCGGCATCGTTTTTTATGCCCTGGCTGCCGGTTTGCTGTTTTCCGGACTCTTGTTCCGCATCCGGAGATTCGACCGGTCGGCTTTGTTGGCTCTGGCAACAGGATTTATCCTTCAAACAGCGGCTTTGGTCTGGCGGGCCGTGCAGGCTACAGGGGAAGGAAACTTGCCCCTGGCCGGCCCGTCGAATGCCTTTGCGCTTTTGGCGTGGGCATTGGTGGTTCTCGCGCTCTTGGTGAAACTTTGGCTTCATCTGGAAGCGATCGCGGCGTTTCTTTTGCCCGTGGCGATCTTTTGTTCCGCCGTTTCGCTTTTTCTCCCGGAAAAAGCGGTGCATGCCACCAACGCCGCGCGGGGATTCCTGTTCCCGTTCCACGTGGCCGTGCTTTTCGTCGGCATGGGAAGTTTTTGCGTCGCCTTTCTCGCGTCGCTTATTTACCTGATCGAAAAACGGGAACTTAAGGCCAAGAAATTAGGTCGCATCGTGGCAATGCTGCCGCCTCTGGAAAGTTTGGATCGCCTGGCCGTCCGCTCCCTTGTCGCCGGGGTGTTCTTTTTAACGCTCGGAATCGGAACAGGCATCTACCTTGCTCATTTCGTCTGGGCCGAGGACTGGGTGCGCGACCCGAAAGTGCTCTTTTCTCTCGTGACCTGGGGGTGGTACCTGCTCCTGCTGGCCGTCCGATTTTCCGCAGGATGGAAGGGGGGACGATTTTTCGCGCTGATCTCCATCGGATTCGCCTTTCTGGTGGTGACTTTTTTAGGCGTGACGTTTTTCTTTCCGACGCCGCCGACACAGGTCTTGTCCGGTTCGCATTTTTTCCGAGGAGGCGGGGGCTCATGGACTTAGTTGTATTGGGGCTGAATCACAAGACCGCGCCGCTGGAAGTGCGCGAGCAGCTCGACTTCTCGAAACACCCGAAGGACGTTTATTTGAAGAAACTGGCCGACCGCCAGTCGATCAGTTCGGGGATGGTGCTCTCGACGTGTAACCGCGTTGAAATATATGCAGCGGGAGAGGGGGAGGCCGAGCTCCTGGTGGACGTTGAACAGTTTCTGGGCGAGTTCCACCGGACAAACCGGGCCGAACTGCGCCATTTTCTTTACACCAAGACCAACCGCGAAGCGGTTCGCCATCTTTTTCGTGTCGCCGCGAGCCTCGATTCCATGATCATCGGCGAGCCGCAAATTCTGGGGCAGGTCAAGGAAGCGTATTTCGACGCCATCTCCCTGCAAATGACGAATCCCTTTTTCGACAAGCTGATTCAAAAAACCTTTTCCGTCGCCAAGAAAATCCGCACCGAGACGAAAATCGCCGAGCAGGCGGTGTCGGTCAGTCACGCGGCGGTGGATTTGGCGGAACGGATCTTCGGGGATTTGGCGGACCGAAAGGTGTTGATCTGGGGCGCCGGTGAGATGGCCGAGCTGACGGCCAAGAATCTGGCCCGGCGAAAAGTCCAGCAGATGGCCTTCACCAATCGGTCTTACGAACACTCGGCGCAGCTGGCCCGGAGCTACGGAGGTGTGCCGGTGCCGATGGACCAGGCGGACCATTATCTCGCGGACGCCGACATCGTAATTGTCTCCACCGCCGCCCCTCACTACGTCGTGACGAGACACCGCCTGGAAACCCTGGTCGCGACGAGGAAGCGGATGCCGATGTTTTTCATCGACATTTCCGTTCCACGCAATGTGGAACCGAGCGTCCACGAATTGGACGACGTCTATCTTTACAATATTGACGATCTCAAAGGGGTGGTGGACGCGAATCTCGAGCTGCGACGAGAAGAGGCGGAAAAAGCGGAGGCGATCGTCGAACTGGAAGTCGATCGCTTCTTGCGGTTGGCGGATCGTTTGAGCGTGGCGCCGGTCATCCAAGCGCTTCAAAAGAAATACGATTCCGTCACCGAGCAGGAGATGAAGCGCATTTTGGGAAGAGTACCGTCCCTGTCCGAACCCGATCAAACGGAGATCCGCCGGTCGATTGAGACCGTAGTCCGGAAAGTGCTCAACGATCCGATCCTTTTTTTGAAAGATGACGAGGCGAGGAAAGAAAGGCTCCGGCGGGCCGAGATGCTGGCCAAAGTGTTTCGTCTGGAATGGACGGAAGAGGACGAGGAAGCGTGAACCTTTTTAGAATCGGAACGCGAGGGAGCGCTTTGGCGCTGGCGCAAACCGGAATGATTCAGAAGGGCCTTTCGAGCCGTTTTCCGAAGGTCGAGTTTCGAATCGAAACCGTCAGGACCTCCGGCGACCGCGAGGCCGATCTCCCTTTCGCCGCAATCGGTGCGAAAGGGATTTTCGTCAAAGAGTTGGACGATGTGCTGCTTGCGGGAAAAATCGACGCCGCGGTTCACTCGCTCAAAGATCTTCCTTCGGAGGTCACGAAGGGAGTCGAGTTAACGGCGGTGACGACCTGCGTGGATCCCCGGGACGCCTTGGTGACCCGGGACGGCCGGACGCTGGCCACGCTCCCGAAGGGA
>DATDPG010000206.1 GCA_035292885.1 Bdellovibrionota bacterium
CCTTCTTGCGACCGGTGGTACGGCGTTGGCGACGATCCAATTGCTTCGGCAATTCGGCGCGGAGATTGTGGGCGCAAGTTTCGTCATCGAGTTGAAGGCATTGGGTGGGCGCAAAAGACTCGAGAATGTCGACATTCGAACTCTCTTAGCCGTCTGATCGCCCCCGTAGTTCAACGGATAGAACGGGGGATTCCTAATCCCTAAATCGAGGTTCAATTCCTCGCGGGGGCACCAGACTCAAAATTTATCCCGGCCGGCGGCGTTGCTCCTCGCTCGGGATCCTCATGTACGAATCCAAGTACACTCCGGTCCCTCGCATCGTCGCGCCTTGCCTGCCGGGTAAATTTTGAGTCTGGGGGTCTCCGTGCTGGAAGAAACTCGTCAACGCGAGCCCAGCGCGCGTTCAAAACTTTGATGGAGGGGGGAGGGGTAAGAAGATCGGGGATCGAGTCGTTGGATTGGAATGGAAGCGCGAAGCGAGTGTGAGCGTCATTCAATTCCTCGCGGGGGCACCACGCTTGTCCTTTTTCCGTGCAGCTTCGTTCTCGGCCGCTCGGAATGCTCACATACCAACGAACGTATGCTCCGCTTCCTCGCGGCCTGCGGCCTCGCTGCGCGAAAAAAGTCCTACGCGTGGCGAGATTCGTCGCTCGGGCCTCGCTATTCGGCCCAATCTGCGTATTTGGTAGTAAGCTCCCGCAGGAATTGAACCTCTCAGCGCGAGCAAGCGAAATGAAACGACTCATTCGGTGCAGTCACGCGGCAAGTTGTCGCTTTAAATTTTCAATTTCTTTTTCAATTCTTTCAATGCGAGATTCTGCGGCTTGTCGTTCGCCTAATCCTTCCTTCAAAATCTGGTTAAGCAGCCGCTGATATGGCGTACCTGTCTTTCCAGCCATTGTTCGTAAGAGCACAAGGCTTTCTTGGTCGACATTGATGGTGATTTTTACTTTTTTTGCCCTGGCCAAACTCGATCGCAATTCTTTCGTACCCTTGCGATCCAATCTTAGGTCATTCAGTCTGGGTTGTTTCATATAGCCTCCTGAACTTTCTCCACTCAGCGGACCCGATTATTCGGATGAGACGACCTCTTTTTGTAAACCAAGTGGTGAGAATTCGTCCTGAAGCGGATTTGCCAATCCAATACAATCTTTGTTCATTGCCAGAATGTTTTCTATCAACCATTTGAAACCCTTGAGGATCAAAGAAACTCTCGACTGCCTCCGAAAATTGAATGCCGTGCTTTCGGAGATTGAGAATCTCCTTGGAGAGATCCCACTCAAAATCCATCTTGAAACGTTTACCATACTAGTATGTATAATACCATATTAATTGAGATTCAGGAGGGAGATTAAAATTTCAATTACTGCAGACAGTTGCGTTGTTTGTCGCTATTAAGCAACCCACAATTTGGCTCCAACTCGGAGTGATTGGGGGCACCGCGGTCGGTCTTTTCCCGCATAGCTTCGTTGCGCGTCGATAGGGATCCTCATGCACGGACCCAAATACATTCCGGTCCCTCGCTCCTCGCGGCCTCGCTACACGAAAAAAGTCGTGCGCGTGGCGCCAACCGGGGTGCTTGCAGGAATTGAAGCTCTCAGCGCGAGCGTCATTCAATTCCTCGCGGGGGGAAGGGGTTCTGGCTATAATGACATCCAATGCCGCGCTTGATTGGGTGCCTCGTCTTAGGTTTATTTCTGTCATCTTCCACGCTGTTCGGACAAGGGAAAGGATTGAAGAAAACGCAGCAAACGGTTCCGAAATCCGCCACGGCAACGTACACACCGGACGTCGACCTAAAGTCGGCGCCGGCTTACTATCGCGAACGCGTCATTCGATTTCGGAACATGATGCGAGCCGAACCCACTCGCGAAGCAAAGATCGCGAAAGCGAGAGCTCTTGCAACCAATGCCAAGTCTGAATTTCGGCGGGACGCGATTGATTTTCTGGGAGAGGTGAGAGCCTCGGAAGCGGTGCCGGATCTCTTCCGCATGGCCAAAGTTCCGGATATCCGGGAGTTTTGTATCCATGCTCTTGGAGAGATCGGCGATGGTCGCGCCGTTCCATTGATGATTCATTATCTGAATGACCCGAACGAAGATGTCCGGGGTAATGCGGAGCGGGCCTTTCAGCGGATTACGCGGGTGACGTTCGAATATCATTATGCGGATCCGCCCGCGAAACGAAAACAGGGAATTCGTGAGATTCAATTATGGTGGGAACGAAATAAGGCCACGTTTAAAGCGCGGGATGAAACCCCCGACGAGAAAAAAGCCGCGGAAGAATCATGGGAAAAATACGGGCGACAGTATTTGTACGACCTGAATCGGTAAATTCGCTCCGCCCGGCTCTCGATCGGCTCGCATCGCATTTCGATGAACGATTTCTTCACACGGACCCGCTCAAGTTTCCGCATCGCTACACCACGGTGCGGGATCGGGAATTGGTCGGTTTTGTATCGGCGCTGCTCGCGTTCGGAAACGTAAGAACGATTTTTCAGTCGTTAGAGAGTCTTCTGCAGGTTCTGGGTTCGTCGCCTTACGAAACCGTTTACTCGTGGCCGAACAAGCTTCCAAAACGACTTCGTTCGTTTCGGCATCGATGGGTGACAGGACAGGATCTGCATTTTCTGTTCAAGGGGCTTCGCAGAATCCTTCGCAAGTTCGGTTCAATCGAACGGGTCTTTATGGCCGGGTATGCGCCGGGCGACTTAGATCTCAGTAAGAGCCTGGAGCGTTTCAGTCATCAACTCCTTTCGGAAATCCATTGTCGTTCTCCGGATCCGGTGGTGTCGCTGGGTCTCCGTTTCTTGATTTCTACCCCGGTCATGGGAAGTGGGTGTAAGCGATTGAACCTTTTCCTTCGCTGGATGGTTCGACGGGTACCGCCGGACCTTGGAATTTGGAAGGCGGTTCCGCCGCGACAACTCCTGTTGCCGATCGATACTCACCTGGGCCGGATCCTTCAGTACATCGGTCTTACGGCTCGCCGCACAGTCGGATGGAAAATGGTGTCGGAAGTTACGGCCCGTCTACGGGAACTCGATCCGGAAGATCCGGTACGTTTTGATTTTGCTTTAGCCCGCCTTGGGATTCTAAACCGCTGCCGGCATCGACCCGATCCGGACTGTTGTCCGCATTGCCTGCTGCGGGAACTATGCGTTCTGAATAACGGCACGTTTTAGACCCCCGTCTTGACACTTATAACGCATCGAGTTAGAACCCGTCCCTGCGAGGACATCCGTTCCGCGGCGTGACCCGGATGCCCCAAAAAATGGCGCATCTCGGCTCCGAAAATGTGCGAACAATGCTGTTTTATCAGCAGGTTAGTATGCGAAACGGATGGCATATGTCTTGCTCCCGATGAAGGGAAAGGTGGATCGGATATGACGTACAAGAAATCTGGAATACCCGCTTTTCTCGTTCTTCTCATTTTGACCGCGTGCGGTTCGGACACGGGTGGATCGGTTCATGGAGTCATCAGCGGCCAACAATTCGAACTCGGGGTACAGGGCGTTAACTGCGACGCCGGACCTCCCCAAGGACCCGGAGTTCCCGGTCTCGACGGTCAACTCAACTCGCCACTTCTTTGCACGATGAATTTTCAGTCCGATGGATATTTCAGCGATTACTTGGCCATCTCGGTCTCAGACGTTTTGGCCGTCCATGATTTCTTAGGGAGTTACCTTCCGATCGACGGCGTTTTGATCAGTGGAAGCATTACGCTGGGAGGACAGACGGAAGCCATCATTCAGGGAGTTGTTCGTTTCACCGACATTACGAACCGGTCGGGCGGCCGGGTCGCGGCTGATGGGCAGGTGCTAACGGGCCGGGCCCAAGTAAATTTCGAGTTCAAGGATTCCGTGAGGTTTGGATTCTAAGCATGAAAAAACTCGTCTTAAGCATCGCCTCCATCGCCCTGCTCCTAGGATGCAGCGACGGGAGTCAGAACCTTCCGGCTTATCTGCCGGGTTACGCGGTTCAAAACGCGAATCAGAACGCGCGGCAAACGACCGCGCCGAGCCTACCTTCGCCCACCGTACCGGCATTGGGTCAGGCGAACGGACTCTTAAGCGCTGAAACTCCGACGGACGATGAATGCGAAGCGGCGAAACAGTTATGCGCAGAGCATTCATCCGACGGTTCCGATGCAGATTCGTCAGAGGATGGAACTCAGGTAACCGTTCACGCGCAAACCATATGCGTGTTGTGCCAAGCACGCATTGGTCAGATCGACATCGGTCCCGGATCGGTCATTCCGTATGGCGCGACCGATCTGCGCGGTATTCCATTCCAACAAATTGGCCCCCAATACTCGGTCCCCTTCCAAGTGGCTCCAGGAGTCCTGGGACCGGTAGGAAGTCAGTTCATCAATCCGGCTACGGCGTTGAATCAAGTCTTCGTCGGCGGCCCTGGCTGGGGGCGAATGATTCCGTTTCAAACCTCGGCTTATCAGGGACTCAATCAGCAGTATCTGGCAGCCGCCTGTGGAGGCCGGATTACAGTGACCTGCCTTCAGCGGGTCGACACTCAAGTGTTTGTGCAGGGGTCCGTTCTCTGTACCTGTATGGACAAGCGGGCGTCCGGAACACTCAGTCCGGGTGATCAATCGAGATGCCAGGATGTGGCGGATAGTCTTTCCTTGGGCGAGGAGTGGAGCGCGTGGGGGAACGATATGAAGGAGATCGGGAAGGAAGCTCTCAGTGATTTGACGCACATTGCTTCATGGCTCGTTCGTTCGCCGCTGGGTTCGGTGCGCCAGGCGGCGGACAGGCAAATGATTCGTCAAGCGCAGCAGCGACAGACGAGTCTTTTCGCAACGGCGCGCTTGCGCGGTTTTTCCTGCGGGGGATCCGTCACCGTCAGCAGTTGTTCGTGTGTAAGTTCGGAATACGTCTGCGGTCCATCAATTTAAATACTTAACGAACCATTTCTAGAATCATTCTTGGGCTCAAAAAAAGGGGGTTGC
Organism: Bdellovibrionota bacterium; assembly: GCA_035292885.1. NCBI lineage: Bacteria > Pseudomonadati > Bdellovibrionota > Bdellovibrionota bacterium. Next base: position 4,969 of record DATDPG010000206.1, read on the forward strand.
AAGATTGCCGTTTGCGGGATTATGATCCCCTCCGCAAGCGCAGCCCAAGTGAGAAGAAGAGGGGACGGGACAAGGAAATCCCTCCCCGGAGACGGCCAAGGATGTGGCGGCAGCGACGCAGATGCGGAATGGAGTTCTGAGGCCGATCCAGAAACGGGCAGGCGCTGTATTTTTTTATTGGAATTACGAGGGGATACGGGTGGGGGTCCCTTTCGGGCGAGGCATATTTAATGCATCGCGTTAAGTTAGACAGTTTGCACCGATTCACTGAATTTCGGTGCAGAAAGAAAACTAAGGGAGGCGACTGACCCATGAACTTTTCCGAATTGACCCGAATGATGCTCAGCAGCATGGATTTTTTTGAGCTCCGCCGCACAGCCGCACGGTACGCCGTGCCTTATCAGGGGATTCGCAGACAGAAACTGGTTCGCGACCTGGAGCGGAAGATTTTAATGAAGAATGCGCCGAAGCCGATGCTTCATCCGGAGGCCCTTTCCGGACCGACCATGGCGGCACAATCGCCCGAGGGAGCCGTTTCCGCGAAACCATCTCAGATTCAGGAAAAGAGCCCCGGAGCGCCGCGGATCAATATGTTTTCGACACGGAATTCTTTTTCCCGGCTTTCCAATCCTCGATAGGTCTCCGCTTGGTGGCGGAAGCCGCCTGGTGATATAAACGGCAGGCGATGGCGGCCACCAGCGTCTTGAACGTAGGAGAACGTGTCCAAGTCTGTCTGGACCACCAGGAAAAATTAACGGTGGGGGAGATTGAAGTCTTGCACGGTCTTCATTCACGGCAACAATTTCAGCGGCCCATTACTTTTGTGGAAGAGCAGGAACTGCGAAAAATCGAATATAAGTTGGGTCTCGCGTAAGGGCCTCGCGTGCAATCTCTTCAACATCCAGGCACCGTAGCGGTGTTTGCCGGAGTTCTTCTCCTGGGGCTCATCGCTTGGATTTTATGGGCCGTCGGTTCGGCCCGGCGCCAATTGCGGGAATTGCGGTCCAAGGTTGGGGCGTTGCAAAACTCGTTGGAGCGATCCGGTCATCGCGGCCGAGGAGAAGCGAGAAGTTCTGAAAGCGGATCGCCTCCTCAAGAGACGCTTATCGCGAAGGCCGAACTGATGGAGCAATTGCCGAGGGTGTCGCCTCGCCCGATTCAACAAGTTTCCCGAGAAACCGGCTCGGCAACGGAGATCGATACGCATAGTTTGACCGATACGAATCCTCCTGCCGAAAAACCGACAGGGCCGGTACCCGATCCAAAGAATGACGAGGCGGAGGAAGATGTCGATCTTCCCATCAATGAAGCCAAATTAGCCGAGATTCCGTTCCATAACGTTCTCTCGGGCGGACGCGACCCGAAAAAGAAAAAAGATTAGAACCGGTCTCATAAATAGGTTCGTCGCGAGCCCGAGCGAAAAGGCTGTCAGCAAGGCCGCAGGGGCCAAATGCCCGGAAGCGTACTCTCTGCAGTACGTTGAGGACATTTGGTCCCGAGAACGCAGCTGGCAGCCT
>DATDPG010000207.1 GCA_035292885.1 Bdellovibrionota bacterium
GACGATCCAGAGGCTGCGATACCAATAAACGTCGAATACGACGGAAATGTTATGACCGCGACTCTGTTGACGGACGTTGGGGGCCAACCGATTTTTTCCTGTGGAGGAGACATCGGGACCGCCAACGCTCCGTTCAGTTGCGACTTCTCTCGGCTCCCATAGCCCACTGCCTTTCCAAGTGGGAAGGCACTGGATTTACTGCATAAATGCACACTTTTGCCGGGCGCGCTATAGCGCATTGCGGCAGGGAGCCCTTTCTGATAAGCCTTTTCCCGCTGCCGTATGTGTATCGGAAGCAAAAAGAAGGAGGGCCCGCGCCGCTCGACGTGGCTCTGGTTCCGGATATCGGTAACTTTGGTCGGTATCGCGAGCCTCACGTGCGCAAAGATTTCCGGCTTTGACGAACCGTATGTTCAGGAAAGTTTCTTAGGAGCCGTTGGAATCACGCCCTCGCTTCGGGGAATGTACCCCAGCGCCAAGATCAATAATCTGATCACGATCGTCGGAGACGAAAACGGCCGGGCGGTCACAATTTATGGTCTTCCGGATAATAAACCGTTTGAACTGTGGGCCCGCTCCGAACCTTTCGAACCGCCGCCCACCGTCTCCGGGCTGGAAGCGGATGTCGTGGATTCGCAAACGCTTTCCGTCACCGGCTTTTCCAGCGTGAACGAAGCGGCTGAAGCGCTCGACCTTGAAGTGAGCGGGACTCTCGTCCGGGAAGGCCCTCGCCTTTCCACGTTGCCGGGAAAACCGATCGTCGTTCGAGCTACGGCGGGAAAGGTTAAGCAATCGATTCCGTCGCAATTTCGCGATCGGATCAAACGAATCTCGGATGGTGCGACGATCGACGAGATCGACGAGGATGAAATCGTTCCTCTGTATCAATTCAACGTCGGTGCGCAGATCACGTCGATATTTTAAGTAGTGAAAATGAAAGGATTTTACGGTATAAGGAGGAGAAGAACGTGGGAAGGTACGGGATAGGGAGGCTTAGCCTCTTTGTCGGTTCTCTTCCGCTCTTGGCCTGTTCGTTCGCGGGGGATCCGGGGAAACGAACCCAAGACGACCTGACGGCGAAGGCGCTGGCCCGGTTTGAGGAGTTTCAGTACGTACCGGGTGAGACCGAGGGAAGGGAACCGGCGGTCAATGGTTCACTCAAAGCAGCGGAAATCGACGACTGCGAGGGGAAGACTCTTCTTTCCGGAAAAGTGAATTTCGCCGGGACGCTCAAGGCGGACGTTCACGACATGCTTGTAGGTAAAAAACACCCAAAACCCTTTTCCAGCTATCCTCCGGAAACTCAAAGGCGCTTTCTCTCCATATACGATCCGCCGATCGACACATTGACGATTCCGGTCCAACATAACGTGACGTTTTGCATGCGACCCGGGACGACAACCTTGTCCGGGTCCGTGGAAGACAACGGCAAACAATACGCACTGTCGCCCGAGTCCCGGCTGATTTCCGGAACACGAACATCCCTCCAAGAGCCCGGCCTCGCTCTTTCTCTCCGTTTCCTCCGGCCGAATCTGCATTACGACGACCTGCCGCCTCGGTTGCGAAACTTGTCGATCCTGTCCGACAAGGGCGCTTTACCGGTCTTTGACGATCGAGACACCTACAGTGTCGACGCGGGAATCATGCTTCGTAAGATCGACTCTTCGGTGACACAGGGGGAGTACTCCGTGATCGGCGTGGGCGGGAGCAAGCTGATCGAGGGATTTTTTAATAAAGGGGGAAAAATTCAGGGGCCGGTCACCGGGCGGGTCGAAGTCGAGGGGAATATTCGGATCGCGGAATCCGAAGTGGCCGCCGACCCGGTTGTCGTCGCTCCCCCTTCTCCCAAAATTGCGGGAACCTTGAATTCGACCGTACCCCAACCTGGAACTGAATCGCCCATTCGATCAGCGGCACCGGCATCGCCAGGCGTACCCACTCCCGTTGTGGCTCCGATCCAGAATTTTCCGGCTCCTGTTCCGCCGACTAACTCTTCGCTACCGCCACCGACTCGAACCGCCTCTCGCCCACCTGTCCCGAGAGAAACGACAATGGCGCCGGTTCCACGAATTGAAATCCCCCCTCCGGAATCGTTTTCAACCAATCCGGTGCATTCGCGGGCCGATTTCCAACGCTTGGATGCCTATCGAAAATACCGCGACACGTCGGGTGGAACTTATGATGAGGTGCAACGGGCTTGCAAAGGCATGCGTCAGGTCGCCGTTGTTATTGCCGGAACACAGACCGGCGACCAAGACCAATCCTATCAACGGTCCGCCGATCCTGTCATTGACGCCGAATGCGTAGCAGCAGCCAAGGACGTGGTGGCCGCCATTCGGGAGTCCGAATTTGACTTAGGATACAGACTTCATTTCTGCCAATCGGGACCGACACAGGGAGATGTGTTCGTTAATCCGGCCCGTGTAGATGACAAGGGAAATGTTTTCCCTCTAGCCGAATGGTATCAGGCTTCCTCGAATAACATGTACGAGGATCCCCGAACGAAAGATGTTTATTTCGCATCGGTTGCGACGAGACTGGCGCCCAAGAGCACTTTTTATGATTCGCTTCCAAAGCTGGATCCGAACAGGGCATACATTTGGGGAGCGTTGCTGGCACAGGGGACCAGCGACCTTGTCCCGCAGAAAATCACGTTTATCGGTACGATCCGCGCCAACAACGGCCGGCCGTATTATGAATGTTCGCTGCCCGGGATATCCCGTCTTCCGTTCTGTTTTCGAACTGAGTTCGCGGGTGAGAGAGTTTTTCGAGCTCTCCGCTTTATCGGAGTCCATAACACAGGATTCGATACGCATCCGTTCAACCGTTCGTGGGCGGACGAAGCCCGCGTCGCTCAAAGATAGAGCTCGAATTTTTCCGCGATTCGGCCTGCCTTGATCCGGGGCGCCTCTCATATACGATTGTATTCACGAACCCGATGCCCTCACCGAAGGAAAGAAGGCGAGCCGAGAGAATTCAGCGCCGATTTGGATTTAAATTTGAAGCGGAAGGCAAAACGATTTCCGGAACCATTCTGAACCTTTCTGAAGTCGGAATGCTGATCCAGGCGGACCGCGTCTTTCAGCCCGGATCCAGGATCACGATTCCCCTGCAAATCGCCCCCGGTCAGACGTTTTCACTCCAAGGGAACGTCGTCTGGAGCAGACCTCCTAAGAAACCCCTCGGCCGGGTCCGGGAACCGGGAACCATGGGAATCGATCTTGGAGCGACCCCCTCGAAATACACGCAGTCGGTCGCACAATTGCGTGAGTACCTGACGCAGTCCGCACCTCGCGGCAGAGACAATCGATTCGATGTGTTTCATCGCGTGCAATTCAAATCCGGAGCGGAGTTTTTGACGGAGTACACGGAAAACCTGAGCCGGGGAGGAATGTATCTGGCGACGGACCGCGACTTGAAAGTGGGCACGGTGATACAAATTCAGATGGAATTTCCAGGTACGGACGAACCCCTGGAGATTAAGGGACGAGTGGCCTATCGGATGTCTGCGGCCGCGGCCAAGGCTACGGGAAGAAGCCAGGGACTCGGTATTCAATTCGTAAATCTTTCCGAAACGGCGACGAACGTATTGCATCAGTATATCCGCCGCCTCGAGATCCATCGGTTGACGGAGCAGCGCCGCCAAACGGATGTCCTCCCTTCCCACGGTTCGTTGGCCGATTTCCTCGTGCCCGAACTCTTGCTGTACTTCCATCGCAACCAAAGCATGGGCGTACTCCGCTTAAAGCGCCGAAACATTGGAAAGAGCATCTTCTTTCAGAAAGGCCAGCCGGTGTACGTCGATTCCGAGTTGCAGAGCGAATCGCTCGGACAATACCTTGCGGCGCAAGGCGTATTGCAGCTTGAAAATATGACGAAATGGCTCCCCGCCCTTGAGCGGGGAGATTTTGAATTATGCCGATTTCTCCTCGGCCATCACATGATTGAGCAGGCTCGCCTGCTTCAGCTCATGGTTTCCCACCAAGAGGATAAATTAATCAACGTGTTTTCCTGGTTCGAAGGAGAGTTCTCGTTTTCGGCCCAACCAGGCCCGCCCCCTTCGATTCTTCCCCTCCAAACGTTTCGAATTATTTTTGACGGGATCTCACGTTGGTTCGATGCGGCCATGATAGGCGCCTGGATGGGTTTAAGCGAGGACAGCGCGCTGATACGGAAGGAAATGCCTTCCGCTCAAACGACGCTTCCGCCTCTTGCGTACGCGGTCTTGCACGAATTGTGGGTTCCGATGACGATCCGCCGCCTGGCCGAAGAGTTGCACGCGCCGATTTCCGAACTTGTTCCGATCGCGTTCGGACTCATCGTGTGCGGATGGGTCAACCTCGAATTTTCCTCCGAAAAACCTGCGGAACGCGCGCCAATTCAGAAAATCGCCTCGCCGCAAGCCAAGGCAACCGCCGATGCGGATGCCCTTGCGAAGGAAATCACCGTGGATTTCGACCGTCTTCAGACCTTTGACTTCTATCATGTCCTTGGGATCGAACGAAGCGCCTCTGCGGAACAAATCGAAACATCTTATCGAGCGCTCGCGGAAAAATACTCACACGAGCGAACGAAACAGATTCAAGACCCGGCCTCACGGGGGAAGGTGTCGCAAATCCTCGCCTGGATTCAGGTCGCCCGCAACACGCTTTCCGATCCGAGCATGCGCGCCCATTACGATCACAAGAGCGATCTGGAAGCATCGAGAACTTCGTCCATCCCATCCATGAAAGCCCAGGAAGCGATTTCCACGGCGCTCGAAGCGATCGACCGCGGGGACGCGTCCAAGGGGCTGGCGATCCTGCGAGCCGGCGCCGACCAGCATCGCGATCACCCCACTCTGAGCGCCTACGCCGGTTGGGCCATGTTTCAGACCGACCGAAAAAAACATGCGGCCGCCGCTGCGAAATCATTGGAGGAAGGAATCGCCCGCGATCCATCCGATCCATATCTTTTCTATTTCCGGGGGATGATCTACGCGGCGGAGAGTAATTGGATCAAAGCAGAGGCCTGTTTTTCGAAAGCGATTCGCTTGCGTCCGCAATTTCCAAAAGCCGTCGTAGCGCACGAGAGCACGCGAACGAAACGTATCGAGCGAGAACGGATAAGCAAAACGTTCGGGCTGCTTGACACGTAAGATCGCATTCTTATTATTCGTTTGCGTTAGCCGCCGCTGAGCGAGCAGACGATCCGAATCCGGTTAATCGAATCGAGGTATGAAACTGAACGGAAAAATCGGACGAGAGGAGACGAAAATGGAAGAGAAACTCATTCTTTATGTCGGGAACAAGAATATTTCGTCTTGGTCGATGCGGCCTTATGTGGCGCTGACGGCGAAAGAACTCCGGTTCGAAGAAACAAGCGTGGATATGTTGCAAGATCGGGATCGAAGGCGGCGCAGGGCGTTTTCACCCACCGGCAAGGTTCCGGTCCTTCAGCACGGAAAACTCCGGATCCCCGACTCGCTCGCCATTATCGAATATGTCGAGGAAGCGTTTCCGGCTCCGAAATATCTGCCGCTCTGGCCCAAAGATCGCGGGGAACGGGCTCACGCGCGCTGGCTGTCGGCGGCCATGCACTCCGGTTTCATGAATCTCCGCGAATCGATGTCCTTCCATTTGTGTTTTCTGCCGAACATACCTCCGGCGACCCCCGAGGCGCTCGACGAAGCGAAAGAAATGATGACGATGTGGGACGACGCGCTCCAAACAAGGAAACTGAGCGGAGCCTATTTGTTCGGGCCCTTCGGTGCCGTGGACGCGATGTTCGCTCCAGCGGTGGTTCGCCTGACATCGTTCCGGGTCCCGCCGGTCTCGAACAGAGTCCAGGGCTACATGGATGCCGTCCTGTCGCATCCCGCGGTCCGGAAGTGGCTTGAGCCCGCCCGCGCGCTTCCGCCGGCCGAGAATTATTAGAACCGGTCTCATAAATAGGTTCGTCGCGAGCCCGAGCGAAAAGGCTGTCAGCAAGGCCGCAGGGGCCAAATGCCCGGAAGCGTACTCTCTGCAGTACGTTGAGGACATTTGGTCCCGAGAACGCAGCTGGCAGCCT
>DATDPG010000208.1 GCA_035292885.1 Bdellovibrionota bacterium
GGCCCCCGCCGTAAACGTCGGAAGAGTTATCTTTTCGCCACGTTGGTTTTCATTCTCGGCATGGGGGGGACCGCGTCCCCCGCCGCGGGCCCCGAACCGGCTCTTCGCGGAGTCGCCATAAGCCTTGACGCGTCGACCGAATTAAAAACCGTGGAAAAGGCCCTGCGCGAGGTCCGGGACCTTGGAGCAAACTCGGTCCTCTTTAAAGTCGCGGAGGCGCAGACGGATTGGCGGTCGAACATCCTTCGTCCCAATCCGGAGCTCACGGCCCCTCTTCTTCTCGTGGAGAACGTCTTGCGTTCCGCCCGTTCGCTTGGGTTCAAGATTGTCTTCATGCCCGTCGTGCTTCTTGAAACCCCGCGGACGAGGAAGGACTGGCGTGGCATGATCGTACCGGACGACCTGGAGCGGTGGTTTCGTTCGTATCGGCACATGATCCTCAAATACGGACGGATCTCCCAGGCGGAAAAAGTGGAATACTTCTCGGTCGGTTCCGAACTGGTTTCAATGGAGCCATTCCCGTCGCTTTGGAGCGGCCTGATCGACGAGGTTCGTTCCGTTTACCGAGGAGTGCTTTTCTATTCCTTTAATTGGGACCACCGAAGCGAAACACCCGCCTGGAGCCGGTTGGACTTGATTGGGATCAACACTTACAACGAGATGGCACAAATCGGAGAGGAACCCACCGCGGAGCAGCTGGCTCACCGCTGGAAATCGGTTCGGTCAAAAGTCATCGATTGGAGCCGGAGATTGGGAAAGAACATCCTGATCACCGAAGCCGGATACCCGAGTCGCAAAAATGGGCTGGTCAACCCATGGGATCACACGGTCACCGGCGGAATTCCCGACGAGAGTGTTCAACGGCTCGGATACGGGGCGCTCCTCGAGGCCTGGAACGGCGAACCACGTCTCGAGGGGCTGCTCTTTTATGAGTGGCAAGGTGTGGGCGGGAACCAGGACACGGGCTACACACCGCGAGGGAAAGCTTCGGAAACCCTTTTAAAGCTTTGGATGCGGGAATCCTATCGAGGTACAAAATCCGAGGGATGAAAGCCGTTCCAAAATTGAATTCGATCGAGTTTCTCGTCGGCAATCCATTCCCCTCGCAGGTTTCCTTCCCAATCGGAGCGCGCATAACGCCGCAGGGTTGCCAGCCAGACACCGTTGATCTCCTCCCAGTCACACTTCATGAGGAAGGATTCGTTCCCGTTTTCCGCGACGTTGGTGAAAATAAATTGGTCGATTCGTTTTGATTTCGGATCCAGATACAAACGCAACCGATCGGCTTTTTCGCCGGCCGCGCCGGAAAATGAAATATCCATGACATCGTATTTCCTCTCTTGCACGACGCGCGATCCTACATTTTTGTACCGCACACCGTGGTCGAGGAGCTTGAAGGGAAGAGAGAAGAGAAAGTAATTTCTCTTCCGCATGATTCCGGCACGATGGATTTTCTTTCGGTCCTCGATCTTCTTACCATTGATAAGGACTTGAGCCGTGCGACCGTCGAAGAATTCTTCCCGGTCCTCTTTCTCGTATTTCGCGTAGGACCTCTCTTTGTCGAAAAGATAGCGTTCCAGCGACTCCATCGTTTGTTTCGTCGCAATATCGCGAACCGACAAACGGTATTGAACGTCGCGCAGCGTGTAAAACGCCTCGCGCCCTCCATGGGCTCTAACGATCGCATCCACGGTGTGCGAAGGGGATGAATCAACGACGGTGAGCGCAATCAAACCTAGTACGACCTGACGGATTGAAGCTGTCATTCCCGCGAATCCACATCTACCATACCCCACCGACATGGGGTGGTTTTACGTAAGCGCAGCGGTGGAAGCCGCGGCCCTCATTTTGCTTCGGACTTCGCTTACCCGGCCGTTCTTTTTTCATCGTTTTGCCGAGATCTATTCGGTTCTGACCGTCGCGTTTTGTTTTTCTTGCGTCTTTCTGGTTCGCAAGAAAGTGCGGCCGGGCCTTGCCGCGATCGTCTTGAGTTCCCTTCTTCTTCGAGCTTTGCTTTGGGTGAATCAACCTCTGCTTTCAAACGATGTCCACCGTTATATATGGGACGGATCTCTTCTGATTCACGGCAAGAACCCGATCGCCTTGGCACCTGCGGATCCGTCCCTATCCGAGCTGGCCAAGGAAGTTCCCCTTCCCCCCGACCACCGGGAAGTGGCCTCGGTCTATCCTCCACTTTCGCTCCTGCTTTTTGCGTCGCTTTCCAAAATCGCCCCCGAACCCCTCATCTTCGGCGTCACGATGACGTTATTCGATGCGTTGAGCACACTTTTTCTTGTTCTGCTGCTCCGCAAGAGGCGGATGCCCGAAGTCCTCAGCCTGCTGTACGCCTGGCACCCGTTAGCCATCGTGGAATCCGCGCACTCCGCGCACGTCGATTCTCTAGGCATCTTTTTTCTTATCCTCACTCTTTATTTCCTCCATCGACACCCGGCGCGACAGGCCCTCTCGGCGGCGGCGGCCGCACTCACGAAGATTTGGCCGGCCATGCTCCTTCCCCTTTTCCTGGACAAAACCAGAAGATCTTCCGGAACGTTGATTTTATCTGCCTTCTTCTTCTTCATCCCCGTCCTGGCGTTTTGGAGCCATGCGGGACATTTCAGCGGACTCGGCGTTTACCTTCAAACGTGGGAATTCAATGGAAGCGTATATAAAATTCTTCGGATTTTTCTCGACTCATCAGACGTACGACGGGTCTCCGTTCTCTTGTTTTTTTTCGGTTGGGCGGCCTGCGTCTACCGCCGAATCACCGTTCCCTCCTTCTCCTACGAGAAAGGGGCCCTTTTCGCCATCGGCCTCTTCCTTCTACTCTCGCCGGTCGTTTATCCATGGTATACGCTCTGGCTGCTTCCGTTCCTGGTTTTCGAGGCCCGGGTGGAGTGGATCTATTTCACGTTGGCGATCGCCTCCTCGTACGCCGTGCTGCCTAATTATCTGAATGCTCACGTCTGGAGGGAACCGGTCTGGCCTTCCTTACTAACCTACCTTCCTCTGTACGGCGGCCTCTGTGTACGAATCGCACATCGGTTCTTGCGAATCCAAAAATCCCCTCTTTCGTAAGCGGGGGAGCAGTGCGGCCCTCCACGCCGCCATTGCGGGAAGCGAAGCGGCCAAGAAGAAATACAAACCCAGCGGAACGAAGAGCCAACGACCGGACCGGACAAACCAGACAAGGCATCCCAAGAGATAAAGGCTTAAAAATCCCTCCAACCAGCGAACGATCGCAGCCGCGCGACCGCCGGCTTGCTCTCGGTATCCCGTGTTCGAATTCCCTTTTTTCGGCGTCCGGACAAAAATCCCGCTCCGATCCACAAGCCCATCCAGCGTGGCTGCCGTATTGTGAATCGCCATGGCCACTCCGAGTGTCAAGGCGACGGCAATGGTTTGAATAATATTTCCCGCGGATTTCCTTTTCGTTTTCTGGGGTTGGCAAAAAAACCAGAGAACCGAAATGGTGGAGAATCCGAAGAAAATGCTGTCGGACCCGTTCCAAACACTTCGCATTCCTCTTGCGTTCAGCACCCAGGGGAATGAAAACAAGATCAAGAGCACCGCCGCATACGCGAAGTGCCCCGTCAGATGAACAAGAGCGTCCATTCTCGTACCGAGAGGAAGTTTTTGACGGAGTAGAGGCTTGGCCATTTTACGAAGAGTCTGCGCCGATCCTTTTGCCCAGCGAAACTGCTGGATGCGAAACGACGAAAAATGGGAAGGGAGCTCCGAGGGAACAACCAGGTCCGGCAAGTATACGATGCTCCATCCGGCAAGTTGAACCCGAAAGCTGAGATCAAGGTCCTCCGTTAACGTGGCCGCACGCCATCCTCCGGCGGATTCGATGGCCTTTTTTCGCCACATTCCGGCTGTACCGTTAAAGTTCAAGAAATATCCCCTGCGGAATCGTGCTGCCTGCTCAATCTCAAAATGGGCGTCAAGCATCGCCGCTTGCGCTTGAGTGAGCCTCGATTCATCCTCGTTCAGGTATCCCCATCGCGCCTGAACCACTCCAACGTTCGGATCGGCAAAGGCGCCGACGGCTTGGCGCAAAAACATGGGAGGCGGAACGAAATCAGCGTCAAAAATGGCGACGAATTCGCCGCGCGCCTCAACCGTACCGGCGGCCAGAGCGCCCGCCTTGTAACCGCTTCGGCTTTCACGGCGAATATGGCGGACCGAAATCCCTTGCATAGCCAGTCGCGGGACTTCTCGCGCGATAAGGTCCGACGTGTCGTCCTCGGAATCGTCAAGAATTTGAACTTCGAAGCGGTCCCTCTCGTATTCGAGCGCGGCGAGCGACCGTAAAATCCTCTGGACGACGAAACGTTCGTTGAAAACGGGAATTTGAATCGTCACAAATGGCGCTCCACCAGGGAGTTGTAGCGGTTTAAACATCGGCGCATCGGCGGGTCTGGTCGCGATCCACGTCAGCCAAAAACGATGGCCCGCCGCCAGCAGCAATCCCGTAAGACCGGCGTAATAGGCGATGAAAGCGGCGAGCTCAGGCATACCAGTGGATCAAAGTGTGGGGAGAAACTCCCAAACGGAACGCGAGATAGATGAGACTGTTTCGAGCGATTCGCGGCAGCCCAAAACCCTCGCCATACTTTCGCGAAGAGACTTGCAGTCGAGTGGTCAGCAATTCAAAATCAACCCGGCGCCGATATCGATCGAAGATCAACACGTCTTCAAAGAGCGGTACGGACGGGAATTTTCCTTCTTCCAGAAAAAGATCGCGCCGCACGAAGAATCCGTTCGTTCCCACGAGAAACCTTTTTCGGCTTCGAGCCGCCGCGTCGAGAACCCGGCGCTGAACCCGGAGAAACGGAGATTCAGGAACGTACCTCTTCAGAAACGCGCCCGCGGAAGCGCCCCGGCGAATGGCTTTCTCAATGGATTCACAGGCGCCTTCCGGAGGCCGGCAATCCGAATGCAGGAACCAGAGAATATCTCCGCTGGCTTCCTCCGCTCCTTCGTTCATGGCGTCCGCGCGGGTGGCTAATCGGGGGCGATACAAATAACGAACGCGTTCCCTCCAAATATCATCGGCCGGCGCCGAAGAGGTTGTGTCCACCACGATCCGCTCCGCGCAAGGGGCTAAACGCTCGATGTGGGACAGGACGCCGCCCATCTCCGGCTCATTTCGAACGGGGATCACAATGGATATCATCTCAGATGCTCTTCCACCGGGACAGAAGTGAAGCCGTGGACGGAACGATGCGGCTTTCCTTCAGGAGTTCGGCTTTCATCGAAGTTAGGTCTTCCATCGTGTCAAGGTCGCGCCCTTTAGGAAGAGATTGAACCGGAATCCGATCTTCTTCGGCAGTCGCGAGCAGCTGACTGTAAACCTGGTCACTCCCCCACATGACATTTCGAAAGGGATTCCGCCAATTCTCGGGTACACCGATAAGATAAACACCGCCGTCCAAGGCCGGGCCCAAAACCGCGTAGCCCTCCTTTCCCTTGCGGAACGAAAGTTCCAAAGAGGCGAAGGCCGCCAACGGCGAATCGACGCCCAAAAAGATCGCGTTTTTCCAGGCCAATACGTTGCGATGAAACGCCAACGCCTCTTCGAGCAGAGGTCCAAGCTTCGCGGCCCGTATGATGCGCGCGTTTCCGAGAACCGATGGGTCCATTCCGGACTCCCCCGTCTCGGGCGTTCCGATCCAAACCTGATAGGGGACTTTATGCTCCTCAAAATAATCGAGATGATCCTTGAGAAGGGCTCTTTGCAGCTCAGCCGCGCAAGGGGAACCCAGCTTCTCCGCCAGCCGAGTGTTGCACCATCCCGCGACGGGAGATTTCGCGATCAGGTGTATCCCGCCGCCGAAATTCGCCCTCAGATCACCCTTGGATGGCGCTTGAGCGGGCAAGCTTCGTGCGTACACCCCCCGATTCGCATGTCAAACTATCCGGGAAGTCCTCCGCCTTACCCAGAGTGCGGTACTTCGGCGGCCTCGCGAGAGCACGCTCTTTCACCAAGAATTATTGCCGGATCCGGGCTAGACAGCCCGGGAGGCCGTCGAGATAATGGAACATCATGGAAGTGAAGCGCCTGATCGCCGTCGGCATTGAGGGGAGCGCCCGACCCACGGATCCTCCGCCGGGAGCTCTATGGGTGCGATCGGACGAGCAGCGCGGAACCATGCTTTTCGGGGTACAGAAGCGCTCCGAAGACGATGCGGAGCGGGCCCTTCGGTATGCTTGCCTGATCCAAGACGAAACCAAGCGTCTTATCGTAAAGGAGGTATCGGTCAGGATTCATCACCGGGATCCGGACTTCAACTGGGAATCGGAATTCCGCGAGGATCTTCGGGCTTTGCGCACCGGGGAAGTCCTCGTCTCTCCGCCCATCGCAAAAATTTACGACCGGCTTTTTCTGTTCGAACGGCTGGAGGAAGAACACGGCCCGAGGTTCTTCCTGCGAGGAGAGCGCCAAAGGCCCGGCCGGCTCAGAGGGGTTGAGGCGCGGCTTGTGCCTCTGATCGGCCGAAACGCCGAAATCGTTCGGTTCGAGGAAACGTTGGAACAAGTTTCAGAGGACCAGGGGCAGGTCGTCGGGATCGTAGGAGAAGCGGGCGTTGGAAAGACGAGACTGGTCGCCGCTTTCCAGGAAATCCTCAAAAAGCGCTCCATCCCCTTTGCGGAGGGCGCGCACGCGATCCGCGATACACAGCCCTACCGAGGAGTGCGCCAGGTGGTATCCGCCCTGGTTCACGGTTTGGATGCCCAAGCCGACGAGGTGGAAACCGATTTTCTGGGCCTGCTTCTCCATCCGGAAAAGAAAACGGAGCGTTTGCGCTTTCTTTCGGATTCCCAGATTCGGCAGGGGCTCTTTCATTCGATTCGGCAGTTAATACACATGAAAGCTCACTCTCCGCTCGCGGTCATTCTGGAAGACCTTCATTGGGCGGATTCCAATACAATCGAGCTTTTGGAACATGTCATGGAAGATATGGAATCTTCCCATCTTCTTTTGATTCTTTCACACCGCTCGGAATGGGAAGGGCGTTGGAAACGGCGTCTCAATTATAACGAGATGGTGTTGCAGTCATTTACCGATGACGAATTAGGCCGATTCATCTCCGCTTCCGTCGGCGTGGATAAAATCGCCGCTCAGGCAAGGACGGAACTCTCAAGGCTCTCCATGGGCAATCCGCTGTACGTGGAAGAGATCCTTCGGCAGGCATTGGAGCAAGTGGATTTCGAGATTGAGACCGAAGAGAACGGCCAAAAAATTCTCAAAAGCCGGCATAAACGGATCGATATGCCGGGGACTCTTCGGTCGCTGTTGGCGTCGCGATTCGATCGATTGGAGGAATTTTCGAGGGACGTGCTTCGCTGGGCGTCTTTATTAGGTCTTTCCTTCGATGCCGAAGAACTCGAGGGCTTGACCCCGTCGATCCACGGGGAACACTGGAAAGGAGTAATGACGGGCCTCATCGATCGGGGATATCTCACCGAACAGAGCGTCTTTCCTCGTAAGATGTACCGGTTCCGCCATGATTTCATTTTTGAAGTCGTGAGGGAGAGTCTTGAGAACGCCGACCGGCGGCGGCGCCAATCCGCGGTGGGGCAGTTCTTGGTCCAACGCTTTCCTATTCTCGATCTCGAGGCGGTGAACCGAATCGCGGATCACTTTCTCGACAGCGACAGGGCAGTGTCGGCGGTTGAGTGGGCCACGAAGGCCGGCGAGCGAAATTTCGATCTTTTCCTCTATTCCCAGGCTCGGGTTTATTTCGAACGCGCGATCGAAGCCGGGAAAACGCTCCCTTTCGGATCCTCCGCCCAGTCGGATCGCTTGTACGAGGGATGGATTCGCACGTTGCTCGCTTTGGGAGATTACGAAGCCGCTCGAAGGGTGTTGGGTGAATGGTCTCAATATGGCGCGCTTCGTTCGCCGCGCTCCCAGGGAGTCTATTTTCTCCTGTGGGCCGAGCTTCAACGCGGCCGGTCCGATGACGCACGATGTTTGGATGCGGCCGAGCGCGCAATTGAGGCGCTTGGAAATGATCCGTCGACACGGGATGCTTTACTGCGAGCCTTCGAGTATCGCCTGGACGCCCTGGTGGCGCTGGGACGAGGCCGTGAAATGGTTCATGAGGGATTCAAAATGCTTCGTGAGCTGAGCGAGGCGAATCCGGAGACCGCACTTCGCGTCTGGTCCCGCATGGCCGGAGAGACCATTCAGCAAGGGGAGATCTCACAGGCCCTGGACTACCTGGCCAAAACCGAAAAATTCAGCTCCCATCGGATTCCGCCGGCGGACGGTGTGAACGTGCACCTTCGATTCGCCGAAGCCGCTCGATTCGTGGGGGATTATGAGAAAACTCTCAGGCGCTTGAGCGAGGCTCTTCGCGTTTGCAGGGAAGCCGGAATGCGGGCCTTGACGACCAGTGTCTCGCGCCACCAGGCCGCGGCCCTTCTCGGTATGGGGGATTGCGAGCAGGCAAAGAAGACGCTCGAAGACGGGCTCAAGGAAGCCCGATCGCTTCAAGATCCGTTTCTCGAGGCCCAGCTTAAACTTTCCCTGGCGGAATGGTTTCTCGAGATAGGGACGGACCAGGAAGCCACGCGCCTTGTGTCGGCCGTGGGATTGGGAATCACTTCGCGCCTGGGAGTCACGGCGCGTTGCCTTCGGGAATCGCTGCTCGCGCGCTTGTTTCTGCGCGCAAATAAGCCGAAAGAAGCCGCGGATCTTCTCCGTTCCGCCGCGAAACGCTACAACGACAACGGCCACCGGGTGCTTTTTGCGGAAGTCCTGGCGCGGGCGCTTTCCATTGAGGCGCTTCATGGGTTGCGGCCCTCGGGCAGTCTCGCGGAGGACTACGGTGAACTTTGCCTGCGCGTGAGGCATCTTCGACTTCCTCCACTCCAAAGAGAGTTATGGATTACCGGACTTGATTTGGCCTCGAGCTGCGGAAAGACATTCCATCCGGACGTCGAGGATTCGGATTTGAATGCGGTGCTTCCGGTGTCGCTTAGACTTCGATCGTTCATGGCTTTGCGCAGGTACCAAGCGGCGCGGGGGGAGAAGGAAAGTGCGGCGCGCACACTGAAAAAGCATGAAGATTGTTGCGAGGCGCTCCTTCGCAACGTGCCGTTCGAATACCGCGAGGTTTTTCAGAGG
>DATDPG010000209.1 GCA_035292885.1 Bdellovibrionota bacterium
AAGCATCTACATCACGATCGTTGTGAAAGAAGGCGAGCCGTACACCGTGGGAAAAGTCCTCCTGGACGGCGAATTCATCAAGGAAAAGACTGAACTGGAGAAGGTCATTTCACTGAAAGGGCAAAAGCTGGTGGATACGAGCCTGATTCAGAAAGACGTGGGCGAACTGACGACGATCTATGCGGACGAAGGTTACGCCTACGCCAACGTCAACATCCTGGATCGGTACGATGACGAAAAGAAAATCGTCGACATTACCTATGTTCTCCAGCCCGGACAGAAGGTGTGGGTGGAAAAGATCAAGTTTGTCGGGAACACGAGTACGCGGGACAAAATCCTCCGCCGTGAAATGCAGATTAACGAGGGAGGCCAATATCATCAGACGAAGATTCGTGATTCGCGTCTGAATATCGAACGGCTGTCGCTCTTCGAGGAGGTGCGATTGAGTACGCCGCGCGGGTCCGCGGACGATCGTGTGGACATCGTCGTGGATTTAAAAGAGAAGCCGACCGGCACCTTCTCGATCGGCGCCGGATTCAATACGTTGGAGTCGTTTCAGATCATCGCCCAGGTTCAAAAGCGGAATCTTTTCGGACGGGGGTACGATGTTTCCTTGGATGCGCGCCTCGGGGGAAAGACCCAAGCCTTCAATGTCCGATTTCGAGACGAGTACTTTCTCGACTCCAAGTGGGGCTTCGAAGTCAACGGATTCAACATCAGCCGCGTGTACACCGACTTTGATTTGACTTCACGCGGCGGCACGGTGGGCCTTGATTATCCGCTGTACAAGAAGGGGCTCGAACGAATCCGGTTCGGCGTTACGTACAGCCTGATCGACGAGGATTTGACCGATATCCGGACCACGGTGGAACAACTATTCACAAGCGGCCTGACTTCGAGTGTTACGACGTCTCTTACGCGGGACACGCGAAATCGCGTGTTTGAGCCGACGAAGGGATCGTATTACCGGCTGTCCGAGGAGGTTGCGGGCGGCGGGCTGGGAGGCGACAATGATTTCTGGAAGAGCGAATTCGACGCCCGCTGGTTTTTCCCGTTGCTCGACCAAAAACCGGTGCCTTTGATTGGAGATTCGGTCTTCGCTCTTCGGTTGAACCTCGGATACGTCGGAGTGCTCTCCGACGGCGAGCGCGTGCCCCTCTTCGAACGCTATTTCCCCGGCGGAATTTTATCCATCCGCGGCTTTCAGCTGCGGTCGCTGGGGCCCACGATCGATGTGGCAAGCTCGACCGACCCCGGTTCTTTCACAACGACCGAGTTTCACGTGGGAGGGAACAAAGAATTAATCTTCAACGCCGAATACATTTTCCCCATCGTTCGTGCGGCCAATATCAAAGGGGTGTTTTTCTTCGACATGGGGAATGCCTTTGACAACGGGGAGAGTATCTTTACGATCACCGGCCAACGGCAAAGCACCGGCTTTGGAGTTCGGTGGTTTTCGCCGATCGGCCCGCTCCGATTCGAATGGGGATTCCCGCTGGATCGGAAAGAGGACGAGAGTTTGGTCGTCTTCGACTTTACGATTGGTTCGATTTTTTAGGAGGAAATCAATCATGTTGAGCTGGAAAAACTTGATTTGGATTTTGTTGCTGCTGGCATTCGCACCCGTTCGGATGGGCCATGCGGTTGAAATGAAGGTCGGCGTGGTCAACATTCAAGATGTGCTCGATGCCGTTGAGGAAGGGAAAAAGGCGAAAGCGAAGATGGAGGGTGAGATCGCCAAGAAGAAAAAGGACCTGGACGACCGCCAGGCCGAATACAAGAAGCTGGATGAGGGGTTGGAGAAACAGAAACTGCTTCTCTCTCCCTCGGCCCTAAGCGAGAAGCAGAAGGAACTGGAAGCCAAGAAGATGGAAATTCAGAAACTTTATATGTCGAGCCAGACCGAAATGCAGAAACTGGAAGGGCAGTTGATGGCCGACATACTGAAGAAGATTCGATCGGTTGTGGCGAAAATCGCCCAACAGAACAGTTACGATCTTGTCGTCGAGAAGTCCGAAGGGGGGCTGCTCTATTATAAGGACGGGTACGACATCACGAAGCTGGTCGTGGACGAATACAACAAGGCTTATAAGAAGTAGAAGGCACCCTTAATCAAAATAGGCGCGTAGCTCAGTGGGAGAGCGCTTCCCTGACACGGAAGAGGTCGGAGGTTCAACCCCTCTCGCGCCTACCACGCTGGGTCTTTTTCCGCATAGCTTCGTTGCTCGGAGGTTGCTCCGGTTTCTCGCCGCCTGCGGCCTCGTCTGACGACAAAATCTCTTCGCGTGGATCCCTGTGCGAACCTGGCCGAGGCCGAAAGTATTCAATCCCTCTCGCGCCTACCACGCTTGTTCCTTTTCCGCGTAGCTTCTTTTAGCCTGCCAATTTCTGTCGATTGACATCATGATGTCTATTTGTTAGCATCATGATGTGCGTACGACGGTGACGTTAGAAGACGACGTGGTGTCCAAGCTCAAAAAGCTCTGTCGGGAAACCGGCAAGAGCTTTAAGGACGCCATCAACGAGGCGGTGCGCATCGGGTTGAGTAGCCGCAAACCCAAGAAGCAACTTAAACCTTTCAAGGTCAAAGCGTGGAATATGAAGCTCCGACCGGGAATCCAAATCGACAATATTGGAGAACTCCTCGATCAGCTCGATGAGTTGGACCGATCTGACGCTCGTTGACGCAAACGTCCTGATTCACGCCTACAACCTGGATTCCTCCATCCATCGCGTGGCATCCGAGTGGTGGGCCGACAAGCTTTCCGGATCGGAACGGGTCGGTCTGGCTTTGGCATCCGTGCTGGCGTTTGTTCGGATAACAACGCACCCGAGGGCACTGGCTCAGCCCAAGCCGATGAAGGAAATCTCAGAAATCGTTTCCTCCTGGTTTGAAGAGGATTCAGTGGATTGGCTTCACCCCACAGAACGCCATTGGGAGATTCTTAGCAGACTATTGGTGGACGCTCAGGCATCCGGGAATCTTGTGCCGGACGCCCATCTTGCCGCTCTAGCGATCGAACATGGCGCGACGCTTTGCACCACCGACCGCGACTTCAGCCGATTTCCCGGCTTAAAATGGACCAATCCACTCATTTGAAGTCCACATTCCTTCAATTGCCCACATAGAGAAAAAACCGTAGATTGATTCTCCTCATGCCGTCGGTACGACTGCCAGATGGTAGTTCAAAGGACGCCGCCAAGGGTACGACCGTTCTCGAATTTGCCCGGTCGATCGGGAGCGGTTTGGCGAAGGCGGTCTTGGCGGGGCGGGTCGACGGCAAGCTCGTAGACCTCCGTTCGCCCATTCTGAAAGATTGTTCGATCGAAATTGTGACGAACAAAGACCCGGAGGCAAACGACGTTGTCCGGCACTCGGCGGAACATGTCATGGCCGATGCTGTAAAACAGCTCTGGCCGGAGGCCCAGATCGACGTCGGTCGCACGGACCATAGCGAGAAATTTCAATACGACTTCAAAGTCGATCGGCCATTCACGCCCGAGGATCTCGATAAAATCGAAAAGAAGATGCTGGAGATCATTAAGACCAAAGCGGCGTTTACGCGCGAAGTGGTCGACCGAAAAACGGCGAAGAAAATGTTCAAAGAGATGGGCGAACTTCTCAAAGTCTCCCGCATCGACGATATTCCGGACGGCGAGGACATCACGATCTTTCGGCATGGGTCGTTCGTCGATCTCTGCCGCGGCCCCCACGTCCAGTCCACCTCCCAGATCGGCGCGATCAAGCTGTTTGAAACTTCGGCGTCTTACTGGCGCGGAGACGAAAGCAATGAAGTTCTTCAACGAATTTATGGAACGGCGTTCGGCACCAAGAAAGAATTGGACGATTATTTGGCGAAGCTGGAAGAGGCCCGCCGGCGCGATCACCGCCGAATCGGAAAGGATCTCGATCTCTTCAGCGTTTCCGACGACGTTGGGCCCGGTCTGATCCTTTGGCATCCCAAAGGAGCGACGGTTCGGTATCTCGTGGAGGAGTTCTGGCGCAAAGAGCACTTTAAGGCGGGATACCAGTTGGTGTATTCGCCTCATTTAGCCCGTCGGCATCTTTGGGAAACGTCGGGGCATACCGACTTTTATAAGGACAACATGTTCGCTCCCATGGAAGTCGAAGGGCAGCCCTACTTAATCAAGCCCATGAACTGCCCGTTCCACATTCAGATCTACAAGTCAGCTCTCCGAAGTTACCGGGATCTCCCGATTCGGTACGCGGAGCTGGGTACGGTCTATCGATACGAACGATCGGGCGTCCTGCACGGTCTCCTCCGGGTTCGCGGCTTTACACAAGACGACGCCCACCTATTTGTGACGCCCGAACTCCTGGATAAAGAGATCGAGCAGGTTCTAGAATTCGTTATCTATATATTTAAAATCTTTGGGTTTTCTGAGTACGATATTTTTCTTTCTACCCGGCCGCCGAAGTCGGTCGGTTCGAACGGGGAGTGGGATCATGCTACGGCCGCTCTGCGGAAGGCGCTTGAAAAATCCAAGCTCCCCTTCGTCGTCGATCCGGGGGAGGGGGTCTTTTACGGGCCCAAGATCGACATAAAGGTAAAGGATTCGCTGGGTAGGGTTTGGCAATGCGGAACGATCCAGGTTGATTTCAATCTACCTGCCCGTTTTCACTTGGAATTTGTCGACCGGGATGGTAGAAGGCGCGCTCCCATCATGGTCCACCGGGCGCTTTTGGGTTCGATGGAACGCTTTTTGGGTTGTTTGGTGGAGCATTATGTCGGGGCGTTCCCGCTCTGGCTTTCTCCGATCCAAGCGAAGGTTCTCCCGATTACGGACGAGCAGCAGGCCTTTGGCGAGGAGGTTCGACAAAGGCTGGCATCGGAGGGATTTCGGGTAGAATCCGATCTTCGCGGCGAAAAGCTGGGGCTCAAAATACGAGAGGCTCAGCTCCAAAAGGTGCCCTACATGGTGATTGTCGGGGCCGAAGAGCTGGCGAATCGAACCCTCGCTCTACGAAAACGTACCGGGGAACAGACGGCGGGCGTGACGATCGATGAGTTCGTCGCCCGCTTACATGAGGAGGAGAAAGAGAGAATTTGAGGGATACAAAGTATTTGCGAGTGAATCGAATGATCCGCGTGCCCCGGGTGCGGGTGATCGATTCGGAAGGAAAACAGCTGGGAATATTGGAAACGCCCGAGGCGCTGCGCATCGCGCAGGACCAATACCGTTCGGACCTCATTGAGATCTCGCCGACCGCCGATCCGCCGGTCTGCAAGATCATGGATTACGGGAAATATAAGTACCAGCTGAAGAAGAAAACGCAGGAGGCGAAGAAAAACCAGAACGTGATTTTGGTGAAAGAGATCAAGTTGCGGCCGTCGACCGACGATCACGACTTTGATTTCAAGGTGAAGCACATCATCCGGTTTCTGGAGGAAGGGAATAAAGCGAAGGTCACGATTAAGTTTAAAGGGCGCGAGCTGGTTCACAGCGAACTGGGGAGAGTGATGCTGAATCGCATCGTCACAGTTCTGGGGACCAAGGCGGCGATCGAACAACCGGCGAAATTGGAAGGCCGGAACATGTCGATGGTTGTGGCGCCCAAGGCGAAGTAAAGGAACGAAAGAAATGCCGAAGTTAAAAACAAAACAGGGTGTTGCGAAGCGGTTTCGTGTGACGAAATCGGGGAAGATCAAGCACAAGAAATCAAATCTGCGCCACATTCTCACGACGAAAGGGCCGAAACGGAAACGGCATCTCCGCGGAATGGGACAGGTCGCCGCCGCCGATGAAAAACGAATTCAGCTGTTTCTGCCGTACGGCCACCGAGGTTAAACGTCTGGAGGTAAGCCATGGCTCGAGTCAAAAGAGGTCCGAAAGCCCGCCGCCGAAGAAAGCGGGTCATGAATATGGCCGAGGGGTACTACGGCCGGAAAAAGAATTGCTTCACGATTGCGACCATGGCGGTCGATCACGCGCTCCAATATGCGTACGTCGGACGTCGCCAACGCAAACGAAATTTCCGGGCGCTCTGGATCCAGCGGATTAACGCTGCCGCCCGAGCTTGCGGAACGACGTACAGCAAACTGGTTCCGCTGCTTAAGAAAGCCGAGATCGAAATCGACCGAAAGATCCTCGCGAACCTGGCCGTCACGAATCCCAAGGCCTTCGCGGCGATCGTTGAAAAAGCTAAAGCCGTCGAACCGGTCTCATAAATGTCTTCTGCTGCGACCGGCTGCAACATCCCGCGACTTCGTTCTCGGCCCCAAACGTCCTCGACGTACTGCAGAGAGTACGCCTCCGGGCGTTTGGTGCCTGCGGCCTCGCCGCGGAACGTTTCGCTCGGTCTCGCGACGAATCCATTTATAAGACCGGTTCTGGTGTGAAGGATTCGCTCGTTAAACTCGAACAGGAGTTTGACCGCGCGCTCGCCCAAGCGTCCTCGCTAGAGGGTCTCGAACAACTTCGTGTCTCTGTGTTCGGCAAAAAGG
Source organism: Bdellovibrionota bacterium (assembly GCA_035292885.1). Classification (NCBI taxonomy): domain Bacteria; kingdom Pseudomonadati; phylum Bdellovibrionota; species Bdellovibrionota bacterium. The sequence goes on from DATDPG010000209.1 coordinate 6,468, forward strand.
GGACGCTGACGCAAGCTCTTCGGGAAGTCGGCACTCTCCCTCAGGAAGAACGGCGCAAAGCCGGTGAAAGAATCAATCTCCTCCGGCAGAAGCTGGAATCGCAGCTTTCGGACCGGAAACAGAAGCTCGAAGAAAAATCGGAAACGGAGGCCATTCGGCAAGAAAGAATCGACGTGACGTTGCCGGGGAGGAAGCCCCTGCAGGGAAAACTCCACCCGCTCTCTCTGGTCGAAGATCGCATCGTAAAGATCTTTCGATCGCTCGGTTTTTCCGTGGAATCGGGACCCGAGATCGAGACCGACTATTACAACTTCGAAGCCTTGAATATCCCGGCCGATCACCCGGCGCGGGACATGCAGGACACGTTCTTTGTGGAAGGGGGACTGCTCTTACGGACACACACGTCTCCCGTTCAAATTCGGACGATGGAAACGTCGGCGCCGCCGATCCGGATCGTCGTTCCGGGGCGGGCGTTTCGAAGGGACTCGGACGCCACGCACTCACCGGTTTTTCATCAGGTCGAAGGACTTTGTGTGGGTCCGGACGTTTCTTTTGCTCACCTTAAAGGGACACTTGAAGCGTTCGTTCACATGATGTTCGGTCCGGAAATCGGCACGCGGTTTCGTCCCAGTTTTTTCCCCTTCACCGAACCGAGCGCAGAAGTGGACATGGCGTGTGGAAACTGTCGGGGTAAAGGGTGCCGCCTCTGCAAAGGGACCGGCTGGCTCGAGATTTTAGGTTGCGGAATGGTGGATCCCAACGTTTATCAATTTGTCGGCAACGCCTGGAAATCCCGAAATGAAGAAATTCCGTACGATCCGGAAAAGATCAGCGGATTCGCTTTTGGAATGGGGATCGAGCGAGTCGCAATGGTCCTCTTCGGCATCGACAATATCCGGATACTCTATGAGAACGACACACGCTTCCTCGAGCAGTTCGCAGGTGCTCTGTGAAGATTCTCTTGA
>DATDPG010000210.1 GCA_035292885.1 Bdellovibrionota bacterium
GTAAGGGGTAATCGGGCGATCCACCAGAACACCGCGAGACCGACCAGAGATCCGGCGGTGCCCGGAGCTTTCGGCGAGTGCCCAGCTCCACCTGCCGTCGACAAGAATATGGCGAGCCGTTTCATGGGAGAAAGATTCCGATCGAGCCATGCAATCGACGGTCCGTCGGAGTTGGAAGGAGGACTTGTACGATGGAGTTCCATCGTTTGGCGACGTTAGCCGAGTGAGCGTCTTCCGCAAAGCAGGAAAGCCGTCCAAATAGCGGACCCGGCCGGGCGGTTATTCCGTCCTCTTGCTGGGAACGCAATTCCGGGGTTTACGGGACGCGGGCGACACAAGCGGGACAAGACCTGGGCAGCGCCCTTCCATTCTCGGCCCAGGGTTTCATACACAAGCATTTGTATTTATTAAGTATTTCATTCATTCCGGTGAATGCGTGCGTGGCATGCTCCTTGAAGTTTTCCCCCGTGCAAGGAGCCCCTATTGATGCAGACCGTCAAAAATGATACGTCCGTCTCCGTGACGCGTCGTGTCGCTTCGCAGATTCTCGTTTTTCGCTTACTCCTTCTTACCGGAGCCGTCGGCCTGGCGCTCGTGGCGATCGGATGTTCGAGCGGCCGGGACCGAACCCAGTCGAATCTTCTGGGCGGGACCACTTATCCATTTAACGCCGGCGAACGGTGCGCCGTCGTTTTGACGCAAGATACCTGTTCGGCGGGAGCTTCAGGAACCAACAGCGGTCGATATCCTGGCGAGGGTGCCGGCGGCGGGACGCCGATTTCATCCGTGCCGGGCGCGGGCGTTCCTCAATTACCGCCGGGTGCGACGTCGCCGGCCTCGGTCCCATCGCAAAGCCGACTTTCCGCACGCTCCGGTTATCAAAGCCGCATGGACACCGCAGCGATCCAAAGCGGCGTACCGGGCTCGACGGGCATTTCTGGAACACCAAGTTTTCCGGGAATGGGCGACCAGAACTTAGTCGGTTCTTACGTCGGCCAACGAGGTCAAGTTTCCCTCCTCAGCGTTTCCGAAAACCCTCTCCCCTTCGCCAATTATGACCGTTCGTATGCGGCCACGCTCGGCGGTCAGTTTGAAACCGGCCGAGCAAAGGGCCAGCTGGTCTCGACCGGCGTCGCGATCGACGGCTTGAGCACGGTTCAGAACATGCGGAGTCAGGTTGCCTTTTCGAGCGATGGAAGCGTGATTTACGTGACGGAAACGTTTCGCGACCAGGTCCGGATGTTCGGCCGCCCGACCGGAAGCTGCAGCACGCTCATTCCCTACGAGCCGATTCGCGTCGGTTCGAAACCGACGGAAATCGCCGTCGGCGCCACCCCTTGGGGGGATGTCGCTTTGATTTTAAACGGCGGCGGTTTTTCGGTGATCCGCACGCGGACGGTCGATCTTCTGTACGGCACAGGGATTCCCCAACCTTCACGCTTTGACCCGTTCCACGATCGATTCGGCGGCCACGCGACGGCGGCCGCATGGTTACCCCCCGATCCCGACACCGGACTCACCCGTTGGTTTCTCCTGGCCTCCAATGTGGGGCGCGTCGATCTATGCAACATCGGCTACATCATGGACTGGGATGAAATGCCGCAACAGTCTTGGGTCAGTTCGTCGTTCACCCGCGGTTGTTTCCCGGGCGACCCAGCTCTGATCGATCACGTCATCACCCGCGGAACCGTCGAAGGCTATCAACTTAGCGGCGTCGGCTCACAACGAATCAACGGTCAGGCGATCAAGCTGGCCGCGAACGAACATGTGGTCAGCTTTTTAGATTCCACTTCGGGACCTTCGATGCTCCTGGCTCCGGGCACGGGAACGGTCGCCCCGATCCTCGGGTATCGCGGCCCGCTGGAGAGAAGCGGCTGCTTCAACTGCCGGTTTACCGATTTCGCGATTCAACCCTTTTCGGACGACATCATCGCGCTCGTGAACAATCGCGTAAAGGTCTACTCCACGGACAGCGACGCCGCCGTCCTGGCTCAGCGTTTTGATGATGGCTTTCCTCTTCCGAACAACGGCAAACCGGTCGCGATCGCGATGGATCCGGGCCCCGATCCGAAATTTGTCTTGATCGCCGACGAAACCCCCGATCCTGTGACACAGCAGTACGGGCTTTGGGTATCCGAACTGGACGGCCGAAGCCTTTTTCCTCCCAATCCGCCCACGGACAGAGCGATCCTTGGCAAATGTCAGTCGCCCACGGACGCCGCCATCGCCCCACGGCTCCTCCGGCAGGTCACCGCCACCACGGCCCCGGCTCAGTAAGTCTCCTCCATTCACCGGATCCACTCACCTGTGTACAATCCGTCTGTGCGATACCTTGCGCTCGATTACGGCGAGAAAAGAATCGGTCTGGCGGTGAGTGATCCGTTGGGACTCACGGCCCAGCCGATCGGTTTTTTGCCGCACGACTCGAAGTTCTTCGACGAGCTTCGGAAGATCATCAAAGATAAAGACGTGTCGGATTTCGTCGTCGGTTACCCCCGCAAGCTCAACGGCGAGCCGGGGCCCGCGGCCCGGAGCGTCGAAGAGTTTTCAAAACTTCTTCAGGAGGAATTCCGGAAACCGATCCACTTCTGGGATGAACGAATGACCACCGCCGAATCGGAAAAAACATTGATTCAGGCCGACGTCCGGAGGGCTAAACGGAAAGAACTCCGGGATGCCATGGCCGCCTCTCTTCTTCTTCAAGGCTTTCTTCAGAGCCGTCATTCTCCATCGTGAGCCACGTTCGCGCGATCTTCACCTGGCTGTACTGGGGAATTCTTTCGACGCTTGCCGCGGCTACGGCCGCCGTTTTCATTCTCAGTTTCGTTCAAAACATCCCGCCCGGCGTCCGCGATTCGAAAGTGCTGTTTATTAAACCGGGCTCCCCTTTGAAGGAAATCGCCCGGCAGCTTTCAGCGGCTGAAATTTGCCCGGCGTGGAAATTAAAACTCCTCGCTCGCCTCACAAGAAAACAGAGCGCATTAAAACCGGGCGAGTATCGGTTTGACGTCCCCTCTCCCCCTCTCACACTCCTCAATACCCTGGTGGAGGGAAAGGTCCTCCTTCACAAAGTGACTTTCCCGGAAGGCTCTACAATGGAGGAAGTGGCGCACATCCTGGGCTCGGCCGAACTGGTTCCGCTCGAAGATTTTCGGTCCCTTCTCCGACGAAAGGATCTTCTCGATGCGCTGCAGGTTCCCGGAGAATCCTTTGAAGGATTTCTCTTTCCGGATACGTATCAATTTTCGAAAATCGACGGCGCCCGGAGTATATTGGAAGTGCTCGTTGCACGCTTTCGAAAGGCCCTGACGCCAGACGATGAGCGCCAGGCCGCCACCCTCGATCTAAATCTTCTCCAGTGGGTCACGCTCGCCTCGATCATCGAAAAGGAATCCAGCGTTCCGGCGGAGCACGCGATCATCTCTTCCGTCTTCCATAACCGACTCAAGAAGAGAATGCGGCTTCAAAGCGATCCGACCGTGATCTACGGCATCCCGAATTTCAATGGGAACATCACAAAGAAAGATCTTCAGACCCCCACGCCTTATAATACGTATACAAAGGCCGGTCTTCCTCCCGGACCGGTCGCCAACCCCGGAGCGGACTCGCTTCACGCGGCTGTTCATCCGGCCCGGACCGATTTTCTTTATTTCGTCGCCCGAAATGACGGCACGCACGCATTTGCCAAGACGTACGAGGAACATGTTCGAAACGTCGGAAAGTATCAGTTGGCGCGGCGGAAGGAATGAAACGCGGCTGACCGAGGACTTTTCGAAGCACAAGATCTGGGTTGCCGAGAACCCTCCAGCAGCTTCAGAAAATGCTCATAGGTCCCTTATATGTGTGATGCCGCGGGAATCGAAGGCCCTTTCCGCCCCCCTTACGGACCCTCCGTTCGGAGTTCTGATTCTCTGCATCAAGATTGAGCACATGCAGCAAAGGTTTCCGAGGCATTCGCCTTGCGAATTTTACTGAATTTGTTGTAGAACATCCCCCTGGTGCCGATGCGTCTTGGGGAATCGGAAATGCGTCCACGGGTTCTTATCGTCGAAGACGATCCGGGCACGTGCGACACGCTTGAAACCCTGCTGGACCCGTCGTACGAGTGCACCAGCGTCCACACGCTTTCCGACGCGCGACGTCTCTTGAATCAAATTCCCCGGTGGAACGCCGTTCTGCTCGACCTGCGTCTGCCCGATGGATCCGGTGACGTTCTCTTTGACGAACGGGCGTCGAACGAACCATATATCATCGTCCTGACGGGCGTTCACGATTTGAAGCGAGCGATTCGTTTGATGGCCAAAGGGGCGTTTTACTACCTCACCAAAGACAGTCCGGCCGAAGAGACTCTTTCCATCGTGGCGCGAGCGGTCGAACGAACGCGTGAATTGCAACGAGCGGAAAGAATGGATGCACACATCCGCGAGCTTGCGGGACAGGTGGAGTCGCTGCGAAATTCGGTCCGGACGGAGCTTTGGCATTTTGCCGAGGCGTCGAGCGCCAGTGAATCGCTGCCGCCCGCGGGACCCCTGAAAGGGATTTCCCGAGCATTTGAAAAGAGGTTTCTCTGGGCCGCCCTGGAACGCAACCATTGGCGCAAGCGTGTCACCGCGCACGAACTCGGAATCCACCTGAACACGTTGCTCCTGAAGATCAAACGCCATCATATACAGCAGGAGTCTCCAGACAGGAGCAAGTAATTGCGGGTTCCTCGCGCAACCGTCCTGGTTGTAGATGACGACCCGAGTTTTCTGGACACCGTAAGCACGGCGCTGATCAACGACCATGAGGTTTCCACCGCTACCACGCTGAAACATGCCGTCGACCTCCTGGATCACAAATCCTTTGACCTGATTCTTCTGGACCTCCGACTTCCCGACGGAGACGGCCTTTCTCTGCTCCCACTGATACGCAAAGCAAGCCCGTTGCCAGCGATCGTTGTCGTCACCATGCTTCACGATCTCCGGAAAGCGGTCGAGGCGGTTCGGAACGGTGCCACCGATTATGTGACCAAGGACCTGGGAATCAACGAGATCCTGCGTGTCGCGCACAACGTCATCGAACGGCGGACGGTCGACCGAAAGCTGCTCGCTCTTTCATCGGAACTTCAAGCCTCCAAACGAGCCTTCGTCATGGCGAACCATTCACCTCTCATGAAGCATTTGCTGGAAGAGATCGAAATGGTGGCTCCCCTCCCCACCACGGTTCTCATTGAAGGAGAAAGCGGGACCGGCAAAGAGGTCGTGGCTCGGCAACTTCACGACCGGGGATCGAATCCTTCGGGTCCCTTTGTTTCGGTGAATTTGGCCGCGATCCCGGCCGAGCTGGCCGAAAGCATTCTTTTCGGACACGAACGGGGAGCTTTCACCAGCGCACACACGCCCCATACGGGAAAATTCGAACTGGCGGCGGACGGAACGCTCTTCTTGGATGAAATCGGCTGTATGCCGTTGCCGCTTCAAGCCAAACTTCTCCGGGTTCTTCAGGAAAAAGAATTCGAACGGGTAGGGGGAAATCGAACCCTTAAGCTCCGGGCGCGAGTGATCGCGGCTACCCACCGCGATCTGGATCACGAAGTGAAGTGCGGACATTTTCGAGAGGACCTCTATTATCGCCTCCGCGTATATCCGATCCGCGTACCCGCGCTTCGCGAACACCTCGAAGATATCCCGGCACTCGGCCGATACTTCCTCCATTCGTACCTGAAGGTCTTTGGGAAGAAACTCGTGGACATCGACGAAGATCTCTGGCCGGTCCTCTGTCGTTACCCGTGGCCCGGGAACGTGCGCGAACTCGAAAACATCATGCAGAGAATGGCTGTATTAAACCGCGGCGAGCCGGTCTTGGTTCACGACATACCGTATGAAGTTCGCACCAGCGCTTCCGAACCCACCCCTTCCCTTCGCGACTCCCTGGAACGATTCGAACGAGACTTTTTGCGGCAGGCCCTCCGGAAATTTCATGGGAACCAGAAAAAAGCGGCCGAATACCTCCAAATCCCTCTTTCGACGCTGAAATTCAAGCTCCGCCGCACCCATCTCACGGCCGAAGAATTTTCCGCCAAGCGCCTCACGATTATTCAAGCAAGCTGAAAGACCGCTTCGCATGGCAAGATCTTATCCGGCGTAGACGAATTCTTGTCTCGCGAATTTTCCCGTCTCCAGCGCCGCTTTCCCGCACCGCCCGTGAACGCCACCGGGTAACTTTTTGATCGCCGTATCGTGACGGCGGCGATGAACGGAATTGAAAAGAGACCTTCCGTCGAGAATTTTTCCAGCGAATCCGCGCACTTTCAACGAGTCATCCCTTTTCCGTAAGAAATAAAAGTCTGGCACGTCCGCTGCTTAACCCTCCGCGAACGGATGGACTCTGCGTCACTCAAACTGTCCCGATACACGCTTCGCGTGGCGAACGAAGATGGCACGTATTTACTCTACAACACATTTTCAGGGAGCCTCGCTCATATCGATTCCGAAGACGATGAAACCATTGGCAAAGCTTTGGCCGGACAGCCACTCACGCCGGACAACGAAGAACTCATCGCCGACCTCCGCGAAGCGCTGATTTTGCGGCCTCAAACGGCCGATGAAAATCATGAAATTCGCGAGTGGTACGACGCCGTACGGGTAAACACGCATCAAATGAATCTCACGCTTCTGACCACGAACGCCTGCAACATGGCGTGCGCCTACTGTTTTGAAGGCGAGGCCCTCAAGGGAACGCATATGCCGGAGCCGGTGGCCAAAGCCGTCGTTCAATGGGCGGAACGAAAGCTCGGTCTTTTGAAACCATCGGAGCTCTTCGTGCGGTTCTTCGGCGGCGAGCCCTTTATCAATCCGAAGGGCGTGCTCGCCCTGGCGCGCGAATTCCACCGCATCACGACGATTCAAAATGTGCGACTTCGAATGGCGGCCACGACGAACGGCACGCGGCTTTCCCGTGAATTGATCGAAGAGTTAACGCGTCTTGGACTCGAAAGCGTGAAAGTGACGTTGGATGGGGACGAGGAACGGCATAATGAAAAGAGACCGCTCAAAAACGGCCAAAACGGTTTTCAGACCATTTGGAAGAACCTGGAATCGATCCAGAATCTGGTCCAATTCGATATCAACGTAAACGCAGAGCCGAAAGATGCGCCGAGTATCGGAAGACTTCTCCCCGTTCTGTCGCAAAGTTCTTTCCGTCCCGCGATTCGAAGCTTGAAGATCCAGCCGCTACGACGAATCAATCCGGAACTCGGAGACCATGACCTGAGAATGACTCCGGAGGTCGCGTCCACCGTTCGGATGTGGCAGGAAACGGCGCACCTTGGAGGGTACCAGCCCGCTTCGCCCCTGGACGGAAGCCCCTGTGAAATTCACCGCGGCTCTCATTTTACCGTGGACCCCAAGGGGGACCTCTATCCCTGCGCCCAGTTGATCGGGCGACCCTCCGCCCGAATCGGTTCGATTTTTACGGATGAGATTGCTCCTGAAAACGCGGAATCGTTCCTTTTCTTCCGGCGACACGACCCGCTGAACCATCCGAAATGTTCGGTCTGTTCATATTTTCCGATCTGCGGAGGAGGATGCCGGGCCGCAACATTCACGCTCGATCGCAACCAAGCGGAGACATTCAATTGTCCGGTTAATCTGCTCGATCTGACCGTCCCGGCGGCCATTCGAGAGCAATACAAAACGACTCTGTCCTCATCCAGTGAAACCAACCAACAAAAGGAGAACGTGTGAAAGTGAAGAAAAGTGAAAAGAAGAAGACCGTAGTCGTAAGAAAGGGGGAGCGCCATTTACCTCCCTCTAAGATGCCCCCGCCGTGGCCTTCTTGCCACGATGCCGGCATGTTCTAGAAGAACTATTTTGCCGGAGGGTCTTGCCCTCCGGCAAAAATCTTTTCAAGAGCGAAGCCTTGTGCCACTTGTCTGCTGTGAGGTCATGGAAACGAATGGGCTGGACGCGCCTGTCTTTTATTGTCGTTTCAATGCTCTTTGCACCAGGCTGCATGCCGCGAGACTCTTTTCCACCTGAGAAGCGCGAAAGGAGGGATGTACTTCGGATCGCAAATCCATTCGGTCTTCAGCCGATCAATCCCGTACTAACCGTCCTCGGATTCGCTTCCGCTTTTGTGAACATCGTCAGTGACGGATTGGTAGAGGACTATAAAGGAGACCTGCTCCTCGCCGAATCGATCGATTCCAAGGACGCGAAGGTTTGGCACGTTCGGATTCGGCCTAACCTTCTTTTCCATGATGGATCTATTCTCACATCCACCGATGTGATCCACACGATCAATCTTGCCCGTCATTCGCACCTTGCGGTCTATGAGGACCGTCTTGGCTCGATCGATTCGATCCGCGAAATCTCGCCACGTGAGATAGAGATAACGCTGTCTGAACCCAACACCTCCTTCCCCCGATGTCTTAGTTTCGGCATTCTGCCGGCGCGGCACTTCCCTTCAGACCACTTCAACGAGGAGTCGTTCGTGAAGGATCCCGTCGCCACTGGGCCTTACCGACTTGTCCATTTAGACGAGCGGGTGGCTCGTTTTGAGCGATTCGATCAGTATTTTCGGGGCAAACCAACCGTAAAAATGATCGAGGCGCTTCGCATGTCTAACAAGGAAGAAGCGTGGGTCAGTCTGACTCGAAACCAGGTGGACCTGTTGCTGGATATGTTTACAGACGCCGAGGCCCTTTCCATGCTCTCCCCGGATCTCGTCGATCACCCGGTGGACCCCCCGTACGGGTACGCTTTGGCACTCCCTTATCGGTCCAAGATTTTTTCCGACCGACGTATCCGCCAGGCCGTGGCCTACGCTATCGATCGACCACGCCTTTTGCAACTCGCTCGTAGTTTGAAGGGGCCCTCTCCCGAATGGATTCGTTCTGCTTTGTCGATTCAATCGCCCACTCCATTTGTCCATGACTTCCGTCTGGCCAACCATCTTCTGGACACAACAGGATGGAAACGAAGAGCGGGCGAGCAGATTCGGAAAAAAGGTGAAGAACTCCTTCATCTCCCCCTGCTCTATTCAAGTCACGATGAGCTTTCACTTCGTGCAGCGCAGTCAATTTCGCGAGATCTTATGGATATCGGAGTCGATGTTGCGATACTTCCAAGATCCCACGACGATATCGTCAAAAAAAAGGATCGAGACTATTCGTCCGCGGTTGTCTATTTCTATCCTCCGTACATGAGCGCGGACCGGCTTCGCGATCTGTTCCATAGCACCCGCGTCACGGAGGGGTATAACTTTTCGGGATTCTCAAACGCCGAAGTCGACCGCCTGTTGGATCAGGCCCAAGCCGAATTGTCGATTGATTCAGAAACCCGGAACTATTCTCGCGTGCTGGACATTGTTCATACCGAAACTCCCTCGCTCTTTCTCTTTTGGCGCCCCTGGAGTGTCCCTATGCATCGCTGCTGGAAAAATGTCTCGTTCGTATCGGGAAACTTGCTTTCATCGGTCT
>DATDPG010000211.1 GCA_035292885.1 Bdellovibrionota bacterium
AATGTGGAACCTTCGTCGGTTCCGGTTTCGGAAGCCGAAACCCCCGTTTTCTCGTGTCCGTTCGGAGCGGGCAGGCCGATCAGCCGCTCTACGAAATCGACAACATCCTCGGGCGGGCTCGGCATTTTAATGTAACTGTCGGCCTTGCCTTTCTCTTTTTGGTGGCGCGAAAAGAGAGCCTCGGCATCCGGCGACAAACTCGTCAATATGACCGGTACATGCTGGGTAGGTCCATGCCCTTTCAAGCGTCTGCAAAGATCTTGACCTTTGGCTTCCCCGTCCATCGAGGCAATCACCAGATCGGGGGTTTGGTGCCCGACGATCTGAGCGGCCTCTTTTTCACTGGTCGCGGAACGGACTTGATAAAAAAGTTCCTCCAAAACGCTTTTCAGCTGGCCGCTTCGGTGCGCCTCGGGGTCCACCCACAAAATCGTTTTCGGCCCGCTCTGCATAAAAGGGGCACCATTATTGCCAGGGGAAGCCGGGTGTCAATGTAGGGTTTCCGGTTCAAGTGGCGTAGGCGAGACCGAAAATCGTTTCGCACAGCGGCGGAAATGCGGCTTTTCGTGCGTCCAATCATCCTCCAAACTTGGCATTCACGTTGCTCATTGGTCTCGGCGGGATGAGGAACCGCAGAGGTCAAAGCGTAACGGAATATCTTTTGGTCTTGGTCTGGCTCTTTGTATTTGCCGGATTCTGGAAGATCCCCGAAAGGCTCAAGCAGGCCATGAATCATCGCCTTGAAGCCAGCTACGAGCTCCTGCGGCGCCCCGTTCCATAAGGAAAATGTTTTAACCAAGAAAGGAAGAATTCAAATGTCGATCAAACGGAACAAAGACAATCGCGGTCAGGGGATGACGGAGTATCTCATCATTGTTGCATTAATGGCGATATCAGCCATCGCCGTAATGAGCAAAACGTCCAAAATCATGAAAACCGGCTTCGGCGGCGTGGCCAAGGCATTGCAGGGCGAAGAGCAGCAACATGAGACGACCGATATCGGCACGACCGAAACTCAAGCCAGCGATATGGGTGACTTCACGCAAGGCGTAAACAACGACTAATAACTGAGGCCGCCTTGCCATTGACACAATGCAAGATGCCGTTACGATCATCGCGTGTCATGGCTGATACTCTGTAGTTTGACCGGTCTTCTGGTTGGCGCGGCAGTCGCATGGTTTGCGGCTGCCGGCCGACGGAAGGACTCCGGTCTCGAACTGCTGCAGCAACAGCTGACCGGTCTGAATCAACATATGGCGAAGGTGATGGCCGACGTCACGTCCATCACCAGCTCTGAAATCGGCCGCCTAAACCAACGTCTGGACGAGCGGCTCAAAGAAACGTCGCATCTGGTTCAGACCACGCACCAGAGTGTCGGTGAGCGTTTGGACCGGAATACCGAAGTGTTCGGCCGGGTCCAGCAGAGTCTCACTCGCCTTGAAGAAACAAATCGGCAGATTCAAAACGTCGGCCAGGAAATCGCCCGCCTTCAAGAGGTTCTGCGCGCCCCTAAACTTCGAGGAAATTTAGGCGAGCTTTTTCTGGAGGAACTTCTGTCCCAAATCCTCCCCCGCACGTATTACGAAATGCAATATTCCTTTAGAAGCGGACTAAAAGTGGATGCGGTGATTCGGCTCCCAAAGAATCATCTTGTGCCGATCGACGCGAAGTTCCCGCTCGAAAATTTCCAACGCATGATCGCGGCGAACGTTCCGGAACCGGAGCGCGAGGCCTACCGAAAGCAGTTCGCCGTTGATTTTCGAAAGCATGTCGACTCGATCGCTTCCAAATACATCGTACCCGATGAAGGAACACTCGATTTCGCGCTGATGTACATTCCCGCCGAAAATATTTATTACGAGGCCATTTTGCGCGACGAGAAATTCGGCGAGGGAGGAAGCATCAACGCATACGCCCTGAAGAGGCGTGTCATTCCCGTATCCCCGAACAGTCTTTATGCATACCTTCAGGCCATCGTCCTGGGCCTGCGGGGCTTGCACATCGAGGCTCGCGCGGAGGAAATCTTCAAATTTCTCGAGCAGCTCCGGAATGAACTTCAACGATTATCGGAGGATTTCGACTTAGTGGGCAAACATCTCACGAACGCATCTTCCGCGTTTGAGAAGGGCAATCGCCGATTGGATAAAGTTCGAACTCGCGTGGATGAATTGGAGAGTACAAGAACGGACGAGAGCGAACCTCTTTTGGAAGAGCCGGAGAAAGTCTCGAAAATTACGGCGGCGTCTTCGTAAATCAAGGTGGCAGGAGTTTTCTTGGGTCAAGCGCCTTCTTCCCTCTTCGAACTTCGAAATGAAAGAAAGCCCTGGCGGCCTCCTGCCGGACCTTGGCTATCGCATCTCCGCGACGCACCGGCGTCCCTTTCGGAGCCAAGATCTCTCCCAAATAGGCGTAGACGGAAAACAATTGGGAAGCATGGCGAACAATGACGAGATTTCCGTACCCCTCGACTCCACGGCCCTCATAGACGACTTTCCCATCCGCCGCCGATCGGATCGTCGAGCCGGGGTCCACCCGAAGATCCACGCCGTTGTGCATTTTCTCTCCCCTTTTTCCGAACGAAGAAACAATTTGACCCTCGGCGGGCCATGAAAAAATGAGAGGGCCTCCCTTTTTTGAAGGGACGACTGATGCGCCCGAACCCACCGCCCGGCCTGAAGCCGCCGGAGGAGACCCACTCTTCTTGATTTCCTGCTTTTGAGGTAGCGCCGCAATCGGCGGAATCGATTTTTCCACCACCTCGTCCCCATTTCCGATCGGGCCGGTCTTTTCCACGGCGGCTTTGATATCCTCATACTCCCACACGCTTTTTTCGAGTCGACGTGTTTGGTTCGCTCCCGGAATCAAGAGCTTAACGCCGGGTGCCAAATGATTAGGGTCTTCAATTCGATTTGCGGCTATAATCTCTTCCAACGATACGCCGTAGACGTGCGCGATCTGAACCAGTGTGTCGCCGGATTCCACGCGGTGGATCGCCCCGCCTTGCACGTGACAACCGAGAAAGGCGAGCGTCAGTCCGGCCGTCAGACCACGAATGGAACAAAACTGCATTCGCACAAAAATTTCTTCCCCCACTGTTTCCCTCGTTTGGTCATTACGTAAAGCCTTTGGATCTTTTCTTCTTCCGCTAAAGGCAACACAAGCTTCCCTCCCTCGATCAGTTGTTCCGCAAGAATGAAGGGAAACTCCCGACAGACCGCCGTAACGACGATGCGATCGAACGGAGCGTATTCCGCCCATCCGTAAAGACCGTTCGCAACTCGGACCGAAACACGATGGTACCCGAGAGCTTCCAAATTTCGCCTCGCGCGAGACGCCAATCGGTGAATACGCTCGATGGAAAAAACCGAGCGCGTCAGCTCGGCTAGCACGGCCGCCTGATAGCCGGAACCGGTCCCGATTTCGAGGACCTTTTCCGTTCCGGTTAACTCCAGCGCTTCCGTCATCGTGGCCACGGTGAATGGTTGAGAAATCGTCTGATCGTCTCCGATCGGAAGCGAATGATCCGCATAGGCGCGTTCACGAAAAGCTTCTGGAACAAACCGATCGCGGGGTATCTTTCTCATCGCTTCCAAAACCTTCGGATTTCGAATTCCTCGCGTTTGCAAGAATTGATCGACCATGCTCGCGGAGGTCATCACCCGCGAGCGGCGCGAACTTACAACGGCCATTTTCGCAGGACTTCCAGATACCGTTCGTGCGTGTGATCCAGCAAAACCGGCGTAATGGATACGCGGCCGGCCGCAATGGCATTGCAGTCCGAGCCCGGGATATCGTCGAAACCCAACTCCTCGCTTCCGACCCAATAATATTTTTTGCCCCTCGGATCGATCTTCTCTTCCACGACATCCGCGAAGTGGCGTTTTCCCAAACGCGTCACTTCATACTGGTCGACGGACGTTTGGGTAATATTGGGCACGTTGATATTCAGGATTACGTCTTTCGGCAGGTCTTCGTCGAGGATCTTCTTGACCACTCGCTTCGCAAAATGAGCGGCCGGTAAAAAGTTTGGAACATCTTCCGACTGCACGGCCAATGAAATCGCGATCGACGGGACGCCCATGAGAGCCCCTTCCAAGGCTGCCGCCACCGTTCCGGAATAAATAACGTCGTCCCCCAGGTTAGGCCCCTGATTGATCCCCGAAACGACGATGTCCGGACGCTTCTCTTTCAAGATTTCCCGGATCGCGAGATTTACACAATCCGTGGGCGTGCCGTCGACGGCGTACCTTCGATCCCCCTGAGCGTGAATTCGAAGAGGGCGATGGAGCGTCAACGAATGGCCCGCCCCGCTCCTCTCGCGATCCGGAGCCACGACGAACAGATTCCCAAACGAGGAAAGCGCCTCCTCGAGGGCTTTAATGCCGGGGGCATCGATACCGTCATCGTTGGAGAGGAGAATTCGCATACCGCGACGCAAATACCCCAAGCATATCTGAACGCGGGACTAGAATGAACTTCTAAGTCGTTGAAATGACATTGTTTGGACGGGACTCAAGCTGGCACGCCTTCTGCGTCTTGTGGGAATGAATTTAGGAGAGTTGTTGATGTGCAAGAAAGAAGACTGCCCGATCTATTCGACCTGTGACAAAGAATATGACCAGGCTCTCTATTGCCGAAAAGTGGAGCTCCTTCTGCACCTAAGTCAGATCCAAAAAAAGCCCCGCCCACGCGTGAATTACGTGAAGGCCCCGGAACGGCGAATTCTGATGTAGTTTGTCCGTCTTTCGGACTCTTTGGGACGAGAAGGCGACCAACGGGTTCCTCTCCAATTAAACAATAGCTTATAAGTTCAATGGGTTAGCCCTCGTGCCGGGTGGCACGCGCCCTGCGTGGTCAGAGCCTGATGCTGATGCAATTTCTCTATAGCTTGCCGCTCTTCATGCTCGCGGTGTACGGCGTCGTGGAAATCTCGGAATTCGGTTTCTTTCTCGGCGCAGCGGAACAGGCGAGCTTCTTCTCGGCACGAAGTCAGTTCGTAGGAGAAGGCGGTACGGAAGTCGTCGAATATTTCAACGACGCCACCATGGATCCGGTAGCCAACCTGGAGGGACGCACCTCGCCCTTCACGCCCGCGCCGATTACGCCGGCATCCATCGCCCCGGGATCGTCTCCCGCCGCCGCTGTGGAATTGAAATATCCGGAAGGATGGCTGTTTCCAGAGAACTTCCTGCTTCAGCGCCCCTGGACGAGTTCAATCCCGGCACATGTTCGAACAACGCCGATTCCGAACCGAGGCGTACCGTGAACGGGAACCGCGGACAAATTCTTCCGTTAGCGGCCCTAATCCTTCTTGTGATAGCGTTCTTAATCGGAATTAACGCCGAGCGTCTCCTCACCGGAATCCGGAAGATTCGCCAACAGCGTCAGGCGGATTCGCTTGTTCTCATTGCGGTTAATGAACAAGCGCGCGCGCTTAATGCGATCGCGGCTCTCAATCAGAAAATTAAAGTTGCGCAAGAACGCGCGTACCTTTATGCGATTGGAATCGCAACCACGGCGGCCTGTTATGCGGCTTCTTGGGGGACTTACATGCCCTGTCTCCGCGCCACGGAGTATTTGGTCCAAGAGGCTATCGATAAGTTTTATCCATCCCTTAAAAAATTCGGGCAGAACGCTGAGGAGCAACAGAAGCAAATTGCAACGTGGGCCGCACACGCTCCCCGGCGTGCGGTCACGCTATTCAACCTCGAACGATTTTCTAACGCTCTCGCCAGTTCCGATCCCGAGCGAGACATTCAGTGGGCGGTGCTCTTTCCGGAAAAACCCGACAACGAGAATCCTGCAATATCCAGTGAATTGCATATCGCGCAAGGCGGCAGCGGGCAAAGCGGGAATGTGTATGCGACACAAGAAGAAGCCGACTTCGCTGCCACCGGCCAGGTCAGCCGGTGCGACGAGACCGGTCCGCAATCCATTCAATCGGAAATGGATCTTGGTTTTGTCATGAATCGGCTGCAGTCCCGCATGGATGCGAATGACGAGGCTACTTTTGTTTACGAAGTGCGCGAAGGGACTTCTCCGTTCAACACCCACGTGCTCGGCCATCGTGAGATCGAAGTGAAGCAGGACCAACTCGGCACGATCCAATGGTCGATGCTCGATGGCAATTCAGGAAACAGGCTGGTGGCCGTTTCCTATCACGTGAATTTCTGCGAGGACGCGTCCGATTATCTACCGGACCTCGGCCTCCCTCCGTTTTTCGATCTGAAACAAGCATTTCAAGAGTATCAAAAGCTCACGGTTGCCGTTGTTACACTTGACCGGAAAAGCATCTTGGCTGACTTTTTACCCCGAGGCGGTCTCAACGGCATCCGTCCCGATCTGTGGTCGTTAAGCGAAGCAAGAGTGGCGGGAGGGAATCTCCAAGAAATGGAGTTTCATGCCGTCTTAAGCCCAGTAACCCGGCATGAACAGTTTTGGGACCACGTCGGCGAAATGATCCCTCTTCCGGTCGGATCGTCTGAGCTCGGCGATCTCCATACGTGGGCGAAAGGCGCGTTGCCCTTCGACATCCCCGATCTCGATTCCGTACTCGGGGATATCATGGGGCTGGAGATCCCCCACATCATCGAGCTCCCCGACTTTAATATTCCTCAGGTTGATTTCGGCCAGCTACTGCCAAGTTCGGGCCTTTCCGATTTGGATAATTGGCTGGATTCTTTGACCGTTGATCCTCCCGCCAAGGAGACTCTCGATGCACATTTGGCGCATTAGACGGGTTCCCCATGGGGGGATCGAGTTATTCTTGGTGCTGCCTCTTTTTCTTTTGCTCGCATGGGGTGCGGGCGTGACCGCCATCATGCTCCATCAATCCGAGCGCCTCGAGCGAGCCGGTTGGTACTATGCCATGGCGAAGAGCCATGAGGGAAACGATATGGAACAAGTCCGGCAGCGTGCCCTCGATATTTTTACCGAGGCCGGAATGACCCAGGAAATTCAATATGAGTCGCCGGGAACAAGCGTGTTGGATGCGGCGGCTCGAGTTTCTCCGCTCGCGGTAACGGACACGAACGGCGCGGTGCTGCCCCTACCCGCAGTCTTCCTTCTTTTTCTCGGATATTACCCGAGAGAACGGGAGAAGCTATCCATCGAGTACAACCTGCCCGGACAAATTTTTAACCGGTGGGGTACGCACGAGATCGCCAACCATCCGACAAGTCCGCGAGGTGGCTTTGACAAGCTGGAGAGTTCGCTGCGGTCGCAAAATGCGGAGGTGGAGATTCCGGGGAACAACTTCAAGGAACGGGACCTTTTGGCGCATGGCCTGGGGTTGGAAGCCACCAAAGACACCTCGTACCCCTGCCTGCCGATCGAGTTCTGGGGGATCAAAGAGTTGATGGAGGCGGGAAACAAGTCGGGCCTTGTCCTTCTGGCGGCAGGCAGTCAAGCGCTCGATGCCATGGCCTCGGCTGCAAGCGAGCTATGTCCATTCTAAAAGAAATATGAAAGGAGACTGAAATGTTCGACGTTCAAAAATTCACGCTTAAAGTCAAACAATGGTTGGAGCCACGAAAACAATGGTTGTTCCCTGCGATCCTGGCGTTAACCGGAAGCATGTTCCTGTACGGCGGCATCTCCAGTTACAAAAGCCACTTGGGGTATGGAATGGCGACACGAAAAGTCGTCGTCGCCACAAAAGAACTCGACGAAGGGCATATCATCTCAAAAGGGGACCTGGCGCTCACCACGATACCTGCGAAGTTCACGCCGCTCGGCGTATTGCTTGAGAGCGACGGTTCCCAAGCTATGGGACATGCCATCACACGGCAGGTAGCCCGAGGTGAGATGCTTCTTTGGTCGGCCATGGATACCGGTTTTACTCCCACAGGGCCCGCACGGAGAATCGTCAAGGGATATCGCGCCTTGGCTGTAAAAGTGAGTTCCGTGACTTCTATCGGGCAGGCGATTCGCCCCGGAGATCATGTCGACATCATTACGACCGCGTCGCTTCCGGGAGAGGCCGGCGCGACAACCCTGACGTTACTTCAAAATGTGGCCGTTCTGGACGTGGGCCAACCGACGGATAAGAACGAAGGGAACTATTCCACCGTGTCTCTCATGGTCCTGCCGAAAGAGGTGGGTTTGATCACATTCGCTCAAAAAAACGGTGATTTGACGTTCGCCCTCCGGAATCCGGACGATCATATAACACCCACGGATCTCCCTCTCGTTGCGAAAAACGAACTCATCGCAAGCGCGTTTCGAAATTCCTTGCAGCAGGAAAGGAACAATACGGTGGAAATTATTAAGGGCGGAAAGCTCACTTTTGATCACGCGGGGGGCCTGTCCGGGTATTCGCAATGACCGCGCGCATGGGGCTTGCGAGCCGCCGGCTAGGCGCAAGGCGGAAGGCGATGTGCACCATCGGCGACGGCGAGCAACAACGCCGGCGGCCGCAATCTCCATGCGCCCGAAGGGTTCGGGCGGCGCGGCGCCTCGCATCTGACCCCGCGGCGCTCCGAACGCGGTTCTTGCCAATACCCGGACAGGCCCCTAGCCTTGACGGAAAAAAAGTGGCTTAATATCATGCACTTATGCCATTCACTTTCGAGTGCGGTGCGTGCCACGCCGTATATCGCCTCGATGACGAGCAGATCACGCCGAACGGTGTAAAGGTCACCTGCCCTCGTTGCCTAAATTACTTCGTTTTGAAAAGAGGGGCCGAAAGCCAGGCGGAGCGCCCAACAGTCGAGCGTGTCGTCTCTGACGGACGGTATGAGATCTACATGCCCCCTCCATCGCCCTCCGAAGCGACAGTCGATAAATTGTTGACCGACAAAGATCTTGAGGACGAAGAAGCCATCGGACAGGAACCCATCGTCACGCTTCCACAGAAAAATCGGGTCCGCACGGTTCCGGGACTTCCGCCGAAATCATCGACCCCCGTTCCCCCTCCTCCTCCGGCCATTCGTCCCGCGGAAACAGCACCGAAGATAGAGTCGGCTCCCCCGCGATTGACACGGCGCGATCTGGGCGATTATCCTCCCGACAAACCTCCCCAGACCGCAGTTGACCAATATCTGATGCCCGTTTCGTTAATTTTGATTTCTTTGATGGCGCTTCTTTATTTCAATTACGAAGGTTACATTCGGATTCCAGGTCTTTCGAAGCTCCGCGCTCCGACCGCTGTCGGACCGACTCCTCTCGTACCATTGGAACATGCCCCCGCCGGACCGGAAACCCCCAAATTTGGTTTCCCTGCGGTCGAACCCGGTTACGACCCTTGGCGTGACCGAACGCCGACCCCTTCGGATGAACAGCCTCAAAGCGTCAATCCCCAGGGAAGCGGACCGACTCAGTGATTTGCCGAAGATCCGGCGGTTCTATGCTCAATAGATGTCAGATAGTTTCTCGTAAAACAGGCGTCACAGTACCGCGTTGAGTCGCCTTTAGCGGCGCGATAGACGCCTTCCATGCTGAGATAATGAAGCTGATCGGCACCGATAAATCTTCGAATCTCGTCCAAAGATTTATTTGCTCCGATCAATTCCTCCGAGGTCGGGGTATCAATCCCGTAATAACAAGGGCCGACAACCGGCGGAGAACTGATCAACATGGAAATTTCTGTCGCGCCGGCGTCTCGAATCATTTTGATCAGTTTTTTGCTGGTTGTGCCTCGAACGATCGAGTCGTCAATCACTATGACACGCTTCCCGGCCAGGATGCTTCGAACCGGATTCAGTTTGATTTTGACGCCGAATCCCCGAATGGCCTTCTGGGGTTCGATAAATGTCCGGCCGACATAATGATTCCGAATAAATCCCATCTGAAGGGGAATTCCGATCTCTTCCGCGTAACCGATCGCCGCGTAAACCCCGGAGTCCGGGACCGGCGTGACGACGTCCGCCTTTAGAGGAAACTCTCTTGCAAGTTCGTGTCCCAACCGCCGGCGAACGTCATAAACGCTCTGTCCGAAAACCGTGGAATCCGGTCGCGCAAAATAAATGTGTTCGAAGATACAGCGTCCCGGCCGTTTTGGATCGCTGATGCGCATGGAGGATATTTCACCCTTCATCGTCGCCGTAATCATTTCTCCGGGTTCCAGTTCGCGATCGTAGGCTGCGCCGATGAGGTCAAATGCGCACGTTTCCGATGCAAATACCGGAGACTTCCCCAGCCAACCAAGGGCAAGCGGCCGAAATCCCATTGGATCGCGAACGGCGATCAGCTCCTTCGTCGTTAAGAATACCAGGGAATAGGCTCCTTCCACTCGCGCAAGCCCGTTCTTAATCTTCTCCTGGATGGTTGAACCGGGCGCCATTGCCGCCAGATGAAGAATGACTTCCGTATCCATGGTGGACTGAAAGACCGCCCCCTGCTCCTCCAACTGTTTTCGAATCGCGTGAAAATTCGTCAAATTACCGTTGTGCGCGATCGCCAGATCTCCGAAACGACCTGCGGCGATAAAGGGTTGCACGTTTTTCTGAATATTGGGACCGCTCGTTGAATATCGCACATGCCCGATCGCACATGGGCCGCGCAGATATTCGATGGAGTTCTTGTCGAAGGCGTCCGACACGAGCGACCTTCTTCGCATCTTGAACAGGCGCTTGCCATCGGCGGAAACAATGCCCGCCGACTCCTGACCCCGATGCTGAAGGGCGTAAAGACCTAAATAGGTGAGATTGCTGGCTTCGTTGTTCCCCGCGATACCGAAAATCCCGCACATGGCTATAAGGCCTTGAAGAACGACTCGCGTCGCTCCGCTAGAAGTGTGAGAGGCAAGCTGCATTCCCCTTCGATTCGGAATTGATCCCCTCCCGTCTTGCCGATCATGACCATCCGAATTCCGTTCGCCCGGACGATCGCCTCAACTCGGTTTTGCATTTCGGGTCTAAATGAAATGACCGCGCGAGAGGCGTATTCGCCAAATAAGAACAAAATAGAATGGAAGCCCGACGGGATCGAGACCGAAACACCGATCGGATTCAAAGAATTTGCCAGGCACGACTCGATGATGGTTTGGGATATTCCACCGTCCGAACAGTCATGCGCCGACGAAAGAATGCCCTCCTCAGCGAGTGAGAGGAGCGCTTCCTGAAGCGCCTTCTCTCTCTGCAAGTCGATCGGCGGACAAGCCAGATCATCGCGGCCGAGAAGACTCCGGGCATATTCCGATTGATAAAGAGCTTCCTCCGCCGGCGAACCGAGGAGGGCTACCACATCGCCTGACGCCTTGAAGTCTGTTGTGACCCGGTGGCGAAGATTCTCCATCCAGCCGATCATACCGATGGCGGGCGTTGGTTTGATATTCATCGTGCCGGTCTGATTGTATAGACTCACGTTTCCGCCCGTCACGGGCGTGTCAAAAAGCCGACAGGCGTCCGACAGGCCGCGGATGGATTCCTTCAGCTGCCCCATGACTTCCGGCAGTTCCGGACTCCCGAAGTTGAGGCAGTTCGTGACGGCGATTCCGCGCGCTCCGGTGCAGGCCAGATTTCGCACCGCTTCGGCCATGACGTGCACCATGCCGAGATACGGATCGGAATCGCAATAATAAGCGTTGCTGTCGAGTGTAATTCCAAGGGCTCCATTAAACCCTTTGATTCGCATGATTGCGGCATCGGATCCGGGGATGACCACCGTATCCGTACCGACCGTATGGTCGTATTGATGGTAAACAAACCATCGCGACGATAGGTTGGGGCTTCCTTGAAGCTTCAATATCGCTTCCTCCATTCCTTTCGTCGAAGGAAGCTGACCGGACTTGATGACAGCCGTCTTTTTTACGGGCGGTTTGGAAGGCCGATCATACAAGGGGCCACCGTCGGTCACGGGATGAACAGGAAGATCCACGACTTTTTCGCCGTGATAATGCGCCACGACTCGTCCGGTGTCCGTAACGGTGCCCACCTCGACACAATCAATTTCCCACTTCCTCGCAATTTCCTTTACGCGATTCACGTTCGACGGAGCAGCTACAAGAAGCATCCGTTCCTGCGACTCCGAGAGAAAAATCTCCCACGCGTTCATTCCTTTTTCACGCAGCGGAATTTCATCGAGGCGAACATCCATTCCGCTCCGACCTCTCGCCGACATTTCAAACGTGGAGCAGGCGATCCCCGCCGCGCCCATGTCCTGAATTCCGACCAAAATGTCCT
>DATDPG010000212.1 GCA_035292885.1 Bdellovibrionota bacterium
GGCTGCCGATGGTAGTTCAGTCCCCAGGTCCAGAAGAAGATCAGGTACAACGCGGCCGCAGCGTTGACCAGCACGAGGTAGCGCTTGCCGCGCAACGCGAAAACCACAACCGCGAGTCCCAGAGGGATCCAGACATCGAACCACGACAGAGTCAGCACGCCAGCGAACCGTGCGGCGATCGCGGAAATCGCGGGAAAGATCGTTCGCGCGTACCAGTTCTCGACAATGCTTTGCGGGAAGACGGCAGCCCAGGATCCTATGAAAGTTAGGAGCGCTAAGGCGGGAAGAACCCACGCAAGCGGATGCCCAAGGTACCCTGTAAAATTCTTAAATTTTCCCACTTTGTCCTTGACCATGGGTTCCGCCATTTGTTACGATCCGCCCGTTAGTTCAATCGATTTTTGCCAATAAGTCCTTCTTCTTCAATTAAATAAGAGAACTTCAACAGGGACTTCGGCCCTCTCGGGAGACTCAGTTCAGGAGCAACGAATGGCCAAGAGCTTTTATACCTTTATTATCGTTCCGAACGCCAGCTCACGGCTGCATAAGCTGAAGCTGCCTATTGAAGCGCTCTACCTTCTAGGAGCCATAGGCCTTATTTCATTTTTTGTAGCGGTCGGCCTGGGTTTCAGTTATGCGAAACTGGCATTCAAAGCCGCCGACTACGATAAACTCCAAGCCGAAAACATCGACCTTAAGGTTCAAAAGAAAAACCTCCAAGTCGTCACCTCCAAGCTGGGCACCAAGCTCGAAATCCTCGAAACACGTTCCGAACAACTGCAGAACCTCATCGAAAAAGATAGTTTCATCAAACGCGGAACGGTGAATGTGCCGGCCATCGGTGGTTCGAGCGTGGACTATCGGACGTCCGACCTGATCGGCGCCAATTTGAAGGCTGGAGTCGAGCGGCTCAAGGACCGGACGACGGACCTCGAAACCACCATGGGCATCCTTGAACAGAAGGCAGTAAAAGAAGCCTCTATTCGCCGGTACACACCCAACATCTGGCCGGTTCGAGGTCATATTACGAGCCATTGGGGCAGGCGCCGCGATCCATTTACCGGAGATGCCGAACTGCACCTCGGCGTGGATATCGCAGCTCTCTTTGGAACTCGTGTTCACGCGCCGGCCGACGGCATCGTCCTCTATGCCCAGAAGAAATCCGCCTATGGGAACCTCGTCATCCTCGATCATGGAAACGGCGTGACAACCCGCCATGGGCATCTGTCCGCCATTAGCGTCAAGGTCGGGCAAAAAGTGAAGAGGAATGACGTCCTCGGAGCGGTTGGGATGACGGGCCGGACCACGGCGCCTCATTTGCATTACGAAGTGCGCGAGAACGACCGGGCGAGGAACCCGAAAGTCTACCTGCCCCGAAGCTGAAAAATGAGAATTGCATTAATGATTAATCATTAATGTATTTCTCACTTTTCATCCGTGGTTCCTTTAAACCGGCCTTATTGCCTTCCCTTCCCCTTTCCCGTTAAACTCATCTATGCTCCAGACGTTAGTTAAGAAATTTGTAGGCTCTAAGAACGATCGTGAAGTTAAGAAGATCCTTCCTTTTGTCGAACAGATAAACGCCTTAGAACCTCGAATTTCCAGTCTTACCGGCGAACAACTCCAAGCCAAAACACCCGAATTCAAACAGCGCTTCGAAAGAGGGGAGACGCTCGAGGAACTCCTGCCCGAAGCTTTCGCGGTGGTGCGAGAAGCCGGGAAGCGCATCCTCAACATGAGGCACTTCGATGTCCAGTTGATTGGCGGATATGTGCTTCATCAAGGCCGGATTTCGGAAATGAAGACCGGTGAAGGCAAGACGCTGGTGGCGACGCTTCCTGCATATCTCAACGCAATCTCAGGCAAGGGCGTCCACGTGGTTACCGTGAACGACTACCTGGCAAAGCGCGACTCGGAGTGGATGGGCCGGCTGTACAAATACCTCGGGTTGACCGTGGGTGTGATCCAGCACGGGCTCGACGACCAGCAGCGGCGCGATTCCTACGGCTCCGACATCACATATGGAACGAACAACGAATTCGGGTTCGATTACTTGCGCGACAACATGAAATTCGATATTGCGCAGTGCGTCCAGCGCCCGCCCAACTTCGCCATCGTTGACGAGGTGGACTCGATCCTGATCGACGAAGCCCGAACGCCGCTCATCATTTCCGGCCCGAGCGAAGAATCCACCGATAAGTATTACCGGATCGACAAGATGGTTCCGAAGCTACGGCGCGACATCGACTACCAGGTCGATGAGAAACATCGCACCGTGACGCTGACCGAAGAAGGCGGCGCGCGTTCCGAGACTCTACTGGGAGTCGTTGACCTCTATGACATGGTCAACATGGAGATCCTCCACCACATCAACCAGGCGTTGAGGGCGCATTCGCTCTACAAACGCGATGTGGAATATGTCGTTAAAGACGGCGAAGTCATCATTGTCGATGAATTCACGGGGCGTTTGATGCCTGGACGCCGCTGGAGCGATGGGCTGCACCAGGCGGTCGAGGCAAAAGAAGGCCTTCGCATTCAGCAAGAGAACCAGACTCTCGCGACAATCACTTTCCAGAATTACTTCCGTATGTACAAGAAACTTTC
>DATDPG010000213.1 GCA_035292885.1 Bdellovibrionota bacterium
CGTTGAGGTAGGCGTAAGCGCTGCATGCACTAATGCCGCACCGATGCCGCAAAGGAGATAGAAGACGAGAAAGCGCCCCCGGCCCAGGGCGCACTCGATGTTGTCTCCAAAAATCCAAAGAAACCACATATTCATCAGGAGATGCATCAAACCACCGTGCATAAACATGCTCGTCCCGACGGTCAGCCAAGGCGCAATCATCGGTCGGGGTCCGAGAAGAGGTGCCGATCCGGTGAGCGCCGACGGAACAAGGCCGAGCTGAAAGACGTATCTCTCGAATCCTCGCGGACCGAAATAAGCTTGATACGCAAAGACGGCGATGTTCGCTGTAATGATCAATATCGTGGCGATGGGTACGTACGACGTCGCGTTTTCGTCCCGAAGGGGGATCACGGAGTTTCCGTGGCGGGCAGGACCGTAAGTTCCACGCGCCGGTTCATCATCCGACTTCTTCGATTGATGTTCGGCACAATCGGCTTGGTACTTCCGAAACCGACCGCCTTCATTCGACGATCCTCCACACCTAACTTCTCCAAATAGTCCTTGATGGCTTCCGCTCGGTTCTTGGACAACCGAAGGTCGGAAGCACTGTCTTCCGTTCCGTCGACATGCGCGGCAATCCGGACGTTCGTAGGCGCTTCGGGCGACTTCAAAGCCGCGCCGACGTCTCGAAGAATCGACACAGCCTCCTTGCTGAGCTGCTCCGAGCGCTCGGAGAACGCTTCCGCTTTAATCAAGAGGCCGTTTGGAGCCGTGAGTTCTTTTAGAATCCGTTTCTGATTCTCGGTGAGCGAAGGCACGGGAGTTGGAGTGGGCGCAACCGCAAGAGGTTTCGGTTCCGGCTTCGCCCAACAGTCCGGCTTTCCGAACTCGCTCCGGTCACTATGCTGGGAGAGGAGGGACTTAACCATCATGTCCGAATGTTGTCCGAGCCGAGCGACGAAGTGGTCGCCCGGCGTGACCTCCTTGGCCCCGTAAACCCAACGGATTTCGCCTGTCTTTGCATCCAAGTAATAGGAATCGATATTCATTTGGAGTTCATCCTTGTCCGCTTTCGTTCCGCGCCAAATGGGAATTCGCGACAGGGCGCCAAAAATTACACCGTCCACTTTCAATTTCCTCCCGATCTCCGCGGCCCAATACGGGTCAATCGTCGGAGGAAGCGGCTCCCCCGCCGTACGAAACAATTGATCCACATCCCGAGGACCCACGATACCTCGCGCACCGTTTCGGTAAAGATCGAGTGCGATGAACTCCGAAAGCAATTCATTGGTCGTGGCTGCGTCATAGCGCACTTCAAACGGCAGAACGGCGATGCAGAGATCCTCCTTCGGCATCGATCCGATGTGGAGGTCCTTTTCTGCGCAACTTGCCAGAGCCATAAGAGCAGCGACCGAAGTCCCGGCTAAGGTCTTCTTAAAAACACTCCCGCTTCGCAAGGGGAACAATAGACTCACGACATTACGGCCGAACCGAAAGATTTTGAAGGATTCGTTGAACTTCCGTGATGCGACTTTGGTTTTGAGGCGTCTGGGGAACGACGCGCAAGTAAGCCTCGTATTCGCGTACCGCACGCGCGCTTTGATCTTGTAGGAGATATATGGTGCCGAGCGCGAGATAGGGCCGGGGATTCGAAGAATCGAGTTTCTTGGCGCGCGAAAACTGCCGCTCCGCTTCATCGATTCGATTCATATCGAAAAGAATGTCCGCAATCGCCAGCGTCACGCCGAGATGTTTCGCGTCGATCTGTTCCGCCTTCCTGTATTGTTCCAAGGATACCTGTAGTTGCCCCGCACGCCGGTGCTTCTCGGCCGAAAGAACGACTTCACTAAAACGCCTCAGCGTATCTTCAACCGAAGCTACCTCCGGCGTCGGCGTTTCCGAAGGAGTCGACGTTGCTTGAATCGTAGGTTCGGGAACAGTCGTCACCGCTGCGAGAGAAGGTGTCGCCTCCGGTGTCGCTTGAACAGGCGCGACCGATGGCTCGGGGGCGAGCTTCTTCATCTCTAAACTATGAATCACCGGATCCTGTTCCACGTCGACGTATCGATCGCCGGGGTGGGTCTGACCTTCGCGTGAGAATCTCGTATCCACGAACGTCACGATGAGCCAGGTCGCGGAAAGCGCCACAGCCCCCGCGGCCATGTATGCAGCTCGCCACACATGCGGTCTTTTCAAAGAGGAGGTCTCATGAACTTCCATGTGCGCCGGAGCAGCCTTGTGCTCCTTGGCCGCAAAAAGATCATCCATCGCCTTTGATCTCGCTTGTGGGCTCAGAGAACTTGAGAGAGGCATGCCGGCGCCTCGTTCAAGTGACAGGAACCCGAGAATTCGAAAGCTGTAGAGAAGTTTCAAACTTTCGAGGCGACTGTATGAATTAAGGTTTAGAAGTTCCCCGATCAACCGTCCGGTACCGATCAACGACAAAAAATCGATTTCATTTTTTCCCAGATGCACGCGGCGTTGGCACTCGTCCAACGAAACTGCGAGCGAGACTTTTTGGTCAAAGGGCCGAAATTCTTCGTTTAGGCGCGATTCGCTGAACTTAAACCGAACCCCTTCCAAAATCAGGCGTGCGGTTTCAAAGCGTGCGACCGGTTCATCCTGGCACGATCGTTCGTCGGACAGAATATAGAATTCGCCCTCTTTCCAATCGAAGACCGTGTACACAATGTGCTTCACTTGAGATTGAATCAGCGTTTGCAGGACCTGCGGTTTGAGAATGCCCTCATCGACTAAGATTCGGCCCAGCCGTTTTCCCGAGCTTTGAAGAAGTTTCGCAGCCCGCAAAAAATCGTCTCGTGAAATGATGCCCTGTTGAACGAGAAACTCGCCGAATCGATTTTCATCGCGGTTCGACGAGGCAAACACGACGTATCCCTTCTCCATGTAAATAATGCATTTCTCTTCTCCACGTTCCACGACCACCGCACCGTCCAAACGGAACCTCGCTGCCTGGACGAGGAGGAGGGGAATGGAGACCGGGCCGAGTTTCCCCCGTTTCGCCTTTTCCCCTTGAAGCGCGCATGTTTCATTTACAAATTCAGCCAACTCATTGACGTCCGTCTCGACCGGGAAATATTGATCGAGGATCGATGTCATTGCGGCGCGTTCGGCCGGCTGTTGAGATCCACCGATCACGACGACCGGGGTCGTGATCCCGAATGGATGCCGAGAGATCCCCTCAGCGAACTCCCGCTGCCACTTCCCTTGCTCCATGTCTTCGAGAATGACCCCCGAGAAACGTTCGTTGTCGATGCGGAAAAAAGCGTCCCGCAACCCATTTACGCGGACCGTGTTAAATCCGTGGGTTAGAAGAGCTTTCTCTAGGCCGGGGACATCGAGCTTTCCGGCCGAAGAAATAATCAGAGCCGATTTCTTCATGGGACCGGCCTGCCTGGCCGTAAGTTATTATTATCTCAAATCTTTTTTGGGCTTTCAATCAACCCTAAGTTCGCGCGTGGCCTTGAGTTTTTCGGTCGCTTTCCATCGGTAGGGATTTGCGGCCGGCGCTGAGACCGCGACCTCTTTATAACGTCGAATCGCGGCCTTCGGATTTGTCGTCTCCATCGCATAGGCTTCCAAGTAGAGTCGGCGAACCCGTTCCGAAAAAAGGTCCAAAAGCTTCTTGGCCCGGGCATGGGAAGCATAACCGACGGCTTTTTCGCAGTAGCGCGTGGCGGCGGACCAGCTCCTCTTCTTAAAGGACTGTTGGCATTGAGCGTACTCCACTTCTGCGGCAAATTTTCGGAGAGATGGGGGAAGATCTCCGGAATTCGACGCCCGAATGTCGCTCAAAAGGCTCGACGATTGAGCCCACTCCCCCATGACAAAGAGAGTCCGAGCTTCCTTTTCAAGCGGTTTCCAAGCTGCGGCAGGTTCCCTCCTTTTTGATTTTGAGTTTCTTTTCGGAGGATTCGGTCGCTCGTCATCCTCTTCTTCATCCACCAATTTCACGGCTGTCACTTTCTTAGCGGGGGGAGAGACCGTCGCTTGCATGGTTGGAGTTCGGGTCGGAGCGGAGACCCTGGGATTCGGATCGCGAACGGAAGCCTGGATTCGTCCCTTTGGAAGGATTGCGGCCACAGGTGCGGAAGACAACTGCGGCGCAATCTTGGTGTCGGCGGACGCACGGAACGACGCCGGCCAAATTCCGACGACCGTTCGAAAAATTGCACAAACAAAAACGAACAAAAACATTTGCTGCGGAAGTTTCCGCCGTTGGGCCAGCCGTGCCACCACCGGCTTTTCTCCAGGAGCGGAACGCACGATCACGTCCCCGTCGTAAAAACTGTCGAGTTCGGCGCCTGGCTCCTGAACGGAAAGGTGCAAAGAGTTTCCGGTCGTCTGCTCGTAATGCAATGAACCGAGTTCGGGAAGCTCTACGTTTCCAGTCCCAACCGGCAGCTTCAGGTAATAGAGTTGTTCTCCCGATTTATTTCGAACGTAGACCCAACGTTTTTTCTTTGGAGTCATCATCCACCCGCCCTTTTCGACGCTGATTTTCGAGCCTTCAAAACCTCAGCACGACGGTCATCCGCCAGGTCGATCAATTCCGCAAGCAATCGGTCGTAGATTTGGACTGCGCGATGGCGATCGCCAAGACTCAAGGCCCCTCTCGCTTCCGACATCGTTCGCGAGAACATCAGCTCATCCGCATGGGCAATTTCCCGCTCCAATGAGAGAGCCTCCGGCGGAATGATCCCTTGTGTCGCTCGCCAGCTTCCAATAGCCCGCTCGAGCAATTGTCGGGCACGAACCAATTTCCCCGACTGAGAACTCGATTCCTGAAAGAGTTTATTCGCCGCTTCAAACAACGATTTGCCGTCTTCTTTAAGAGCTTCCTCAACCATCGACTTTTTCACGTAAACATCTCGAATGCCCCAATCGCTTTCCGCACCGCTATCCGGCTGAACCTCGAACCGAATTTCGTTGATTCCCTTTCGAAGTTGCTCTTTGGACAGCGTGAGGCGTTGTTCGATCAGCCAGTGGCTTGGGCAGGCCGGAACAAAGCCGACGGGCTTTCCGTTAAGAATAATGGCGAGCTGGTCAGGGGATTCCACATGACCCGGAGAATAATGAAGCACGACGCCGCTTGGGGTCACTTGTGCAAAATGAAAAGCGATCCTGGAGGCGTTGGGGGTATCGGGCGATTGGCGACCGAATATCCCACGTGCCGGAAGCGGAATCCCGGCCGTGGAAATGGGCTGTGTCAACGCTCCGGCCTTCGTTTTGCGGGTTTGAAGATCTAGAACGCTCGCGGAGATGCAGATTAATAATATCGCCGCACCCGCCAACCAAATCCTCGGCGAAAGTTTCGCACAGATTCGGTACGGTCCGATCTTTACGGAGTTCCTGAGTAATGAAACCGCCAGGCTGGTGCCGTTTTCATACCAGAGGACTTGAGTTCCTTTTCGAACAATCGCGCCCGCCTCCGGTAGCACGCCCCGTTCGAGAAGGACGACGTCGTTTCGAAGACTTCGCCCGACACGTACGTGAACTTTTTGAAGCGGCACCCGCCTGCGGAAAACCTGGAGGCGATCCGCCTCGCGCCGACTGATTTCGAGATCGAACATCACCCATGCTGCTCAGGCAAGGCCAAGGCCAAGAGTATTTAGAACGTAACCATTTAGAATTATGGCATTTCTTTCTTTTCGAACAGATGCAAACGGACCGGATTTGAGATTCGACAATCCAGATCTCGATCTCTTTTCGGGCCCGGGCTACTCCTCACCTTGACGATTCACAACCCCTCCGCTATTTTTGATGTTGATAATCATTCTCAATTGCATTTTGGCGATCGCATTTTTAACGGGACGAGGCATGTGGGTCTTTAGGGAATATGGAAAAAATTCGGTTCTCGCCTTTATTTTAGGCACTTCCATCGCCTTGAACGCCCATTTCGCACGCGCCGACGTTCCGGAGGACGCTCGCAGGGCGATCGCTCTCTGCGATTATATCGGCTCGGACTACGCCAACGCCGTCTCTGCGGACGGAGGAACGATTCGATCGGGATCCGAATATAACGAGATGGTCGATTTTGTCTCGCTGGTTGACGACTACACAACGCAATTGAGTGCGGATGCAGATGCGTCTCTCTTGACCGACGTCCGCCGACTAAAGGAAGCCATTCTAAACAAGGCAAATGTCGCTTTTGTGCGGGAGGCCGCGACACGCGCGAGACAACAATTCGTCACGCAATTCTCCGTTTCTTTATTCCCGCCTGAAATTCCCGACCTGGCGCTGGGAAGAAAACTCTACACCCAATCCTGCGCGATCTGCCACGGCGAAAGCGGTCGGCCATCAAAAGAAATCGCAGCGAGGCTCGAACCCCCGCCGAGAACTCTGGCCGACGGCACCACGCTCGATCCTCTTTCACCATTTCGCGTGTTCAATTCCATCACGTTCGGAATCGAGGGCACGGCGATGCCCTCGTTTTCTTCGCTTACAGAACATGAACGTTGGTCTCTCGCGGCAGTGCCCTTTACCCTCCGTTCGGATCTCCCTTCGCCCACTGCGGCCGAGCCATCCGTGCCTTGGACAGTCGTAATGCAAAAAACCGACGAAGAGCTGTTATCGACGGCTCAGAAGGACGGCATGGACAGAGCCGCAAGTCTTGCGCAGCTGAGCCGAATCCGCCATCTCATTTATTCTCAGCGTTTTCCTTCCAATGTGGCAAACACCTTTCCGAAGAAATCGGAACGCTCGGCTCTCGCCGGGATCGAACGCGCCATACGATACTCCGACCGGAGCCTCGCTTCCTTTCAGAAAAATAAAATGAAAGAGGCCACCGATGAGGCTGTAAGCGCTTACTTAGATGGATTTGAAAGCGCCGAAGCGGTCCTTCGATCGACTCGCCACGCCGACTTGGTTCGGGATGCAGAAAAATCGTTCACCCAATACCGGAAGGCCCTCCGAGGCGATCCAAACATGGTGGCGACGGCGCATTCTGCCTTGATGAAAACTTTGCGAGATTCTGAAACAACGATTCGCGGAATCAGCGGCCTTTCTCCGTGGGCGGCGCTGCTCGGCTCGTTTTTCATCATCGGTCGCGAAGGATTGGAAGCGGTACTTTTGGGCGCGGTGATTCTTTCGGGCCTGGCCGCCACAAACGCCGGCATCTTGCTTCGCTGGTTTCACGCGAGTTGGATCGCCGCGTTGATTTGCGGCGGCCTGACGTGGATCATCGCCCAGGAAGTGGTCACCGGGTCGGTACGCGAGGGCATGGAGGGTTGGATCAGTTTTCTGGCGGCCGCCGTCCTCATTTACGTCAGTTTTTGGCTTTTCAGCAAACGAGATGCGGCGACCTGGAAACGCTACCTCGTAGAGAAGGTGAAAGGACGCTCCGGCGTGGGAATCGCAACCGTCGTATCGATGACCTTTCTTGCCGTGTATCGCGAGGTTTTTGAAACGGTTCTTTTCGTGCAAGCGCTGAAACTTCAAGCTGAGAATCAGCTCCCGTGGATCATCGCGGGTGGAGCGCTCGGAATTCTCGTTCTTCTGGTGACGACATGGGTGATGTTTCGCCTCGGAAAACGAATCCCGCTCAAACATTTTTTTGGGACCAGCAGTCTCCTTCTCTGCCTCTTGGCTATAGTCTTCCTCGGCGAAGGAGTTCACAGCCTCCAAGAAGCAAACCTCCTTTCGGAACGGGAAGTTCGTTTCATTACGATTCCTTCGCTTGGAATTTATCCCTACCTGGAGGGCCTGATCGCCCAAACTTTGCTTCTGTTCGTTTTTGCAGGTGCCTGGGTGTGGGACCAAATGCGCCGGAAGAGCTGGACCCATGGAAGACGCACCATTCAGGTTCAAGAACAGGCCTGAGACTTTTTTTCACAGCGCACGGGAATCCAAGTTTACATCCGGGGACTTTTTCAGCGAAACGATCCACTATCTATTTGAAACGATAGGTATTTTTATAATTTTTATTGGTACTGATCTTGCTCCAAATTCAACGGATGAGGTGTGGGCTTTGCAAATAGAACCCATGGGGGCTGAATCCAATCAAGATGTTTCCATGGTTCGCCGGCTTCTGAACCTGAGGGAACAAGGTTTAGAAAGTCATTGGCGGCGTTCGCATACACGAACCGCGATCAGCCGATTGGCACTGGACGTTCGCATCGGAGACCACGATTTATTTCATCCCGCGCAAGTCATGAATATCGGACTGGGGGGAGCATTTCTCGCCACCCAACACTCCATTGCCAGTGGAAAATATTTTCTACTTACACTACGGGTCGTAACGGAAGGGTCCCCTCTTCACTTCTCGGCGCCCGTGCGTGCGGCACACGTTGAGTCCGAAGGATTCGGCGTTGAATTCATCGGTCTTACGCCGAGGAAACTGGAAGAACTCCAGATCTTTCTTCGCGAGATGCTGCGACAAGAACGAATTCAGTCGGCTAAAGAACTGATCGCGCAGCAGAAACGACCCACGCATCCGTCCGAACAACGCGCACCCGAAAAGAGTTCAAGGCGATGGTCGTTGCCAGCCTCCACGAGCCTATGGATCACCATCGGACTCCTCATTGCCGGCGTCATGACCGTTCGCATGAACGATACGTCGTCGCACGTCGATCGAATGGCGGTCCGGTACCTGCTTCCCGGGGATCCCGCGGTTGAGAGCAACGACGGATTACAGACGATTCGCTTCCGCGCCAGTGAAGTAGCGGCCGTATTGCTCCTGATCGACGCGGACCCATGGATTGAACTCCAAAATGGTCGGAGATACCGCGTCACGTTCGATATGCTTCAACAGATTCCGGCGCTCGCCAACCATCTCAATCACCTTCGAAGGGCGGCACAACCGACCGACGGAGCCGAGCTCTAAAGTTCAGCTATAGCGGTGCGGAACGCCACCGTGCGACACCATTTCGGCAGCCTTTTTGCCACCGTTCACTTTGAGCGGTTTTCAACCGTGCAAGAAGGTCAAGACACGCTCAAAACCCGCCACACGAATGTAACCTATTGAACCGATAGCGGAAATATCTAAGCCCCCGAGCGAGCTCGGAATTTCCGACGCTAAAGTTAAGCAGTCCTGATATGATTCGAACGCTAGAAGGCATTGGCCTTCTTGTTGCAGTCGTACGGGGGAAACCAGGGATCACTTGGGTTACGATTGAATGCCAGGGAGAGAAGCACAGACACGCGGCCGTTCCGTTCTCGTCCTTAATGGCACGCAGCATTTCGAAATCTTCCACGAATTTCTGATTCATACCTTGCGGCTGATGAAGCTGAATGTCACCACGGCGGCGTCCTGGAAAGATGCTCGCCGCAATTTCTTTTCATCCCCGGCCTCGTACAACGCCTTGTTGATCGATCCGCGGGTAGATGATTTTCGCGAGGAGGAATTAGCCACCTACCTTCGGGGGCGAGCGACCGCTCCTTCGCTGATCGGCATTCAACTTCACTCAAAGGACGAAGACTTCACGCTTGGAGACGAGGTGCGGATTCACGGGCTGATTTCCAAAACGCAGTCGCCGGAAGAAATGGCGTTCGTGTTTCATCGAGTTCTATTCACCAGCGGCGCGAATCAAAGAAAGTTTCCCCGGGCCCTGGCCTCCGTGGTCGTCGATCTCGGCGAATCGGGGCAGTGGAACCTTCATCGACGAGCCACCTTTAACATCAGCACAGGAGGGATTTTCCTGCGGTCGCGCAAGAACGGCCTGGGGGAAGGTTCTCTCCGCTTATCGATCGATTTGCCGGACGGTGGAAAGCCGATCTCCTGTATGGGACGAACCGCCTACCACCAGTTTGGCCGCCGGTGCATCAACCGACTTCTCCCCGAAGGCTTGGGCGTTCAGATCACGGAGATCGACGAAGGAAATCACAGACGACTCGCCGTTTTTACGAAAGAACATCTCCTTCCGGTGGA
The DNA here is from genome assembly GCA_035292885.1 of Bdellovibrionota bacterium. NCBI lineage: Bacteria > Pseudomonadati > Bdellovibrionota > Bdellovibrionota bacterium. Next base: position 9,872 of record DATDPG010000213.1, read on the forward strand.
TCGAACTCTCGACTCTGAGAAATCGAGTGGGGGAACTCCGGCGACTAGCGGCAAAGGGCGGGCCGTTTCCCTTTCAGGCCACTGAACCTACTTCGTACATCGGAAATAGAACGTCGTTCTCGCGATGTCTTCGAGGATTTCGTCTTCGGTATCCACGACGTCGAAGCCCTTGGGGCATCTTGAAGCCATCTCTCGGTCGCAATAACTCTTATGAAAACAAGACACGGAAAGGGCCGACGATCGAACCGCGGACGATGTCTTCGTCGCATGCTCGGAACTCGCACATGCGGATAGAACCAGGGCGAAGAGAGCAGCCAATCCTGAAAAAGTACCCAGATATCCATTTTTGTTGTTCATGAGGTCCTCTAAATTTCATTCTATTCCAACCCACCCCGCCCGTCCCGTCGAACTTTCGAGATACGGATTATGGAGCCTTTTGAATTGCCGCTAAACGAGGGTATAGAGAAGACCCCTCGCTTTGACGCATGCCGGGGTGGCGAAATTGGCAGACGCACAGGACTTAAAATCCTGAGGTTCCGGAAGGGACCGTGCCGGTTCGAGTCCGGCCCTCGGCACCACGGCACGGCTTGTCTCTTGCCCCAACACTTCGTTGCTCAGGCCTTAAAGCGAGATCGACGGGGTAGCCAAAACTTCCGTGCACATTCGCTCAAGGCATTCAAAGGCCGACGTTTGGACCGTTGGGGCTACTGGAGCTGATAATTCTTCAAAAATGACCGGGCGAGGTCCGAAATTTGCCTCGCAAAACGCAGCGAAATCCTCAGCTCTTTTTTGCTCTTTTGCGTTGTATGCAAAGTCACCGCAAACGGTGTCGATGTTTCGACACTCCTCAGCGGCTGTACAATAGTTGATCCCGGCAAATCTTTCTTCTGTGAGGCGAATGACTTCGGCATTGGTTAAGTCGCCGCACCCGATCAATCCACTCCCCAACACGAATAGGCACACAGCAATGCGAAGTTTCATCATGGAATTGCTAAACGAACGAGGTCCGTGGCCGGGTCGGACGTGGCACGAAGAGCAAGCTCGCCGCCCCCAGCGAGATCGATCACATCGTCGCGGATGAACGAGCGGCTGCTATCCCCGTAATAGTAATAGCCAGTGCCGCCGTTCGAAAAGGCGGATTCGCCCAACAGTTTAAACCCGTCAGCAACAGCCGCATGAAAGATCTGGAATCCGTTGAAATCGGGGACCTGCCAATCCGCTTGGGTAGCGGAGATCGGTAGAATGACCAGATCTTTGTCGGCGGCGTAACGAAGCGCATGGGGATTGTCATACGCTTCCGAGTATGTCCCGCGAGCGCCTAGCTTGATTTTGTGAAGCAGCGCGGGAGCGCTTAGGTCCCGAACGTCAAAGATCGACAACGCAAGACCCGTAACGATCCCCGATTCATCCGCATCACTCCCAACGCCCAAGAGATAGCCGTCCTCCATCGGGTAGAGACCCGTGGAGAAACCCGGTACTTTGAGCTGGCCCTTTATTGCGGGGTTTCGGGGGTCCGAAAGATCCATCGCAAAAAGCGGATCCACCTGTCGAAACGTCACGAGGAAGCCTTTTTTACCCATAAAGCGGCTCGCGTAAATTTGCTCGCCCACCGCGACACCCTCGATTTTGCCCACGGTTGAAAGATCGCTTCCTTCGGATAATTTCATAATCGAAATCTGATTCGCGGGTGCTTCAAATTCACAAATATCCGCGCCATCTTCGCGCATGACACAGCCTCCGCCGCCCTGGCTGCTCGATGCCACCCGCAAATAGCCGTCAAATTCATCCATCGAAAACGAATTCAGCAAGTGCCCGGGAACAATTCCGCTTCCGACGTACCGTGTTTCTTTTTCGTCGTCTCCGAACTCAAATTGATGAATCGGAGTTTGATCCCAACCGTAACTGGCGACGAACATATTTTCCTGCGAGGCGTAAACGACCGAAGCCGTGTCGGCCATGAGACATTCGCCTTTCGGAACTCCGTCCGGCTTGTCCGTGTCCACTGTGAGCACGCAGAGAAGGCTATCGGCCACCGGACCGATCCCGTCCGGAACCATGACGGCCGGTTCATAATAGACACTCGTGCACTCGGTCACGGGGGAGTTCTGGGAAGCGAATTCCGTCTTCGGCAGCCCGACGTCGCTCTCTTCGGTTTGAGGATCGGCGATGGCCGAGGTCGTAACGAGGTGCAAGTGTTTTCCAATGAATCGCGCCCCGGAAAATGTCCCTTCGATCGTTCGAGCGCCAATGCCATTTAATGTTCCGTCTCCCCTCCGCTCAAAATAGTTCAAACGAAGAATCGGAGGCGTGATCGAGCAAGTGCACGACGGAGTGTTGCAAGCGATTGACATGCTTCTTCCTAAGGTCAACGCGCCCTCGGGTCCCACCGACACCGGGTAAGGACCGCCGCAGGAATAGCCGTACTCTTGAGACAATGTGACTACCTGGTTTTCGCGAACAAAGATCCCTAGAGCAGCACCCACGCCCGCATTTTCAATTTTCTGCACGGCGCTAGCCTGCCCGATGGGTGAGCGGCGCAAAACAACCAAACTCAAATCGTTCTTTAACTGATAAATAAAATCCGCGTCGGCCTTGATTACATCCAGTTCGTCCACGCCCGCCGTTTGCAGATTCGCCGTTTCTCCGAGAGGCGCGGCGGCAACTTCGTTTCCTTCTGCGATCGAAGACCCCTCGAGAGCTACCGCGTCGACCGGAGGCGGCGGAGATTGACGGCGAATCTCTAAGGCGCGGCGAAGTTCACCGCACGATTCAAATCGGCGGAGCCGAGCCTGCTCAATTGTAATCTTTCCGTCGTTTGTATCGTCGCATCCGAGCAAAGCGAGCAACGGGAGAAGAATGAGAGGGGATTTTTTCATGGTGGACCTCCGGCACGACTTACCTCCAGGTTACAAAAGAGGCCCCATCCCGCTCCAGACAATTGTTAACGTTTATATATATTTTGTTAACTTTCGTTAACGTGAGAGACGGCAGAATCGGTCAGCCGGCCGGCGCGATGCCGCAGGCCAGCTCGATCGCTTCCAAAGGATCCAGCGTATTGCAGGTCTTCTCGCTGTCGCCGACAAATCTTGAGCTATCGTTCGAGACCGTGTGCACGTGCAACTGACACGCGGGTGACACGAAGGAAGTGGGTTCGACAGCCACATACGAAACGAAACGGGACCCGTCAGCCGCCGTTTGATCGAGAAGATAACGTGCGGGACGGCATTCGGAGAATGCCTTTCGAACGCACTGTCGTCCCGCATCGACATCGTTGAGACTTGAAGCACCGGTGAATGAACCGCATTCGACGCCGTTTAACTCCGACGGGGCCGTATTTTGTGCATATTGATCCATCGGACCCGAAAAGTCAGTCGGGGCCATTTCGGCAACCGTACCC
>DATDPG010000214.1 GCA_035292885.1 Bdellovibrionota bacterium
TTCTGATTTACTGGACTTCACTGTAAGTGGCCTCCTGTTTGGTTGTGAGAGGGATTCGACAACCTCAATATTACTAGGCGGGAGGCCGTTTTCTATTAAATCCTTACACCAAAATCCGTTTTTTTATGCAACGTTGGGGTAGAATCAGCTGATTTGAGCATACGCAATGTAGGGGTCCCACTCGAGTCTACGCAGGGACAGCTTCCCAATTCCCAATTCATCGAACAACGCCTGAGTTTCACCGGGCCACATCGGATTATCAAGTTCGTCAAAAGCGATGACTGCTCCCTTCGGCATGCGTGGGAAGACCGCCCTGATCACAGCTTTGGTTGGCTCATATAAGTCCACGTCAAGGAACAGGAGACTGACAACCAAATGTCGATTGCTCTCGACAAACTTAGGAACCGTTTGAATGACATCTCCACGTATAAGTTGGACCTTGTCGATATGGCCGAGGAATCGATCGCGGTCGTGTTCGGTAATCAATGCAGAAAGTTCGTCATAGGAGTCTGCGAAAAGTCCTCCTACGGAAGGATCGACGACTTTGTTCTTATCTTTGTCGCTTACGTTTGGAAATCCAGAAAATGAATCAAACCCATAGATCCGCCTCGTAAGATTTTCGGGTTCTAGCATGGCACTAAGTTTGGCCCAGGCCATAACGCCGAATCCCTTAAACACTCCGCACTCAACAATGGAACCTTTAATAGGCATGACGAGCTTGAAAATTTCATAAAGTGCCAAGAAGCGCTTGAGATGCTGTCGCCGCACATATTTAGGGAAGTTTTCTAGCTTGGTCGCCGTTGGATCCGGGCAAGACTCAAAAATCCGTGCAATTGCTTCGCTGGCTTCGAGTTCTTCAGGTGTACGAAACTTTTTCATGCCCTATTTTAAAATCGTCCAAACCGTTTGGAAAATCAGCTTTAGATCCAAGAGCATAGAACGATTAAGTACGTATTCCAAGCTTAAGCGCATTTTGTGGGGATGAATGAGCTTCATGTAGTCGCCATCGGGATCTTTGCTCCCTTTTAGAATTTTACCCTCGCTTGGAAATCGAACTGAGGCCGAATCGGTCATCCCCGGGCGCACACTGAGGACTTGTCGCTCCTCCAGTGTATATAAGTCTACCGCCCATTGAATTTGTGGCCTGGGACCCACGAAACTCATCTCGCCTTTCAAGACATTCACAAGTTGGGGAAATTCGTCCAATTTAGTTCGGCGCAGGAAGCGCCCGATATCGGTAATTCGTGCGTCATCGTCAGGCGTCGATGAACCGCCCAACTGATCTGCATTAACGACCATGGTGCGAAACTTCCACATGATAAAGGGCTTTCCATTAAGACCGACCCGCCTAGCCTTATATATGACGGGGCCCCCATCTTTCTTAATCAAGACGGTGATGACTGCCCAAACGGGACAAAGCATTACGAGCGCGAGCAAGGATGCTAATACGTCAAACAACCGTTTAAAAAACGGGTACACATGTATTCATTTACCATATGTGATGGGATATTGTTGATCACCGTCCCGTAATTTCTGAATAGGAGTCCTTCCCATATGTGCGGAATCGCCGGTGCATTCTTGAGCTTCTCAAACGCAAGTGCTCTTACGCTTGTTCAGAATATCGTCCGGTCTCAGTTCGCGAGGGGGCCAGACCATCAAGAAATACACGTCAGAAGAGAGAAGGATTTAACTCTGATCCTCGGCCATAACAGGCTCAATATTATCGATTTGACTTCAAATGCGAACCAACCGATGTGGAAAAACGATCCAGAATTAGGGATCGTTTTTAATGGAGAAATTTATAACTATATTGAGTTGCGAGATGAACTCATTCATTTAGGGCATACCTTTAAAACCCGTAGCGATACTGAAGTCATCCTTGAATCCTTCAAGGAATGGGGGATGGATGCGATCAATCGCTTTAACGGAATGTTTGCCTTTGCCCTTTACGATGAAAATCGGAGGCGGCTATGGCTCGTACGGGATCGTTTCGGTGTAAAGCCCCTCTACTATATTCTCAACGGCAGTTCTCTTTTTTTCGCATCTACCTGCACAACGATGGCGCAACATTTCAATTTGGATCCTAACTTAGATTACGTCGTCCGAGGCATTCGAAAGTGGGTATATGAAGACGACCTTGAAACATCTCCCTACTTTGGGCTGAACTCGCTTCGACAAGGACATTGCTTGGAAGTCTCATTTGAAGAAAATGGAAGATTGAGCGTCTGCGATTTTCAATATTATGATCTTCAAAAACAAATTTTCCTTCTTCAGGAGCAGCAGGCAGGCAAACCCGCTTCCTATCTGCAAGAGAATATCCAAGAAATATTGGAATCCTCAATAAGGCTACGTCTGCGTTCCGATGTGCCTGTTGGCATTGCGTTGAGCGGCGGGCTCGATTCATCGACGATCGCGGCGCTTGTTGCAAGGGAAAGGACCAACGTGGTCGCTTTTAGTTTTGGAAGTCCGTCGGATCGAGGGTCTGAAGGCCTGTTAGTCGATAAGCTTAGTAAACAACTAAACATTGAAATTGAATTTATTAATCCGAGTCTTAGCGAACTGAAGTCGGCTCTTGATAAAACACTCGCCGTCCAAGAGGCTCCCTTTCCTGGTGCAAGCGTCATCGCTCAATATCTTGTTTTTGAGCGTGCAAAAGAAAGAGGCGTGAAAGTTTTGCTTGGAGGACAGGGAGGAGACGAGTTGTTCTTAGGTTACCGAAAATTCCAACTCTTTTTTCTTGGCCACCTACTTCATCATCATAAATATCTTAAGAGCCTGCGTGAGATCGCATCGCTCGTCCCAACGATGGTTCAAGAACTACCGCATTTATCCCAATTTTGGGAACAGCGCATGCGATATCGAGGGAAAGGGATGGAGACGATATTCAATGATGTTCGAACCGATGATCTTGATCTCAATTGCAAACATGATCTACCGTTTTGGTTTCGACAATTGGCCGATGTGACAAAAATTAGCCTCCCCACATTGCTTCGATATGAGGACCGCAATTCAATGGGACATAGCGTTGAAAGCCGACTTCCATTCTTGGATTTTCGCCTAGTTGAAGCAGCATTGGCGTTACCCACAGCCTTAAAACTTAGAAACGGGGTGAACAAATGGGTGCTCCGCCAAGTGATGAAAGAACACCTCCCTAAAGAGATCTGTTTTGCAAGATATCGTAGCGGCTTTGATGTTCCACAAGCTCGATGGATCAAACAAGGTTTAGGAGAGCACATTCGAACCAAAATTAAGGAAAGGGGCGAAAATAAATCTGGCTTTATACCTACCGAAACGGAAATCGACCGACTCTTTTCCAATCAACAGTTCGTTCAAAGAGAAGCTACTTTTGGGGAAGCTATCAGTACCTTGTGGCTAGAAAGCACGACAAAAGAAGAATTCGACGCATAGTGGGTGACACAATATCGTCGAATCATCGAAGATTTGATGAAGCTTCGTTTGCCTATTTGAGATCCTTGGCTAGAATGCACGGTTTCTATGGCTAAGGATACTAGTCCCATAGTAGCCATCATTGGCACGGGATATTGGGGAATAAATCACGTTCGCGTTTTTTTTGAACTCCAAGCTCTGGGAGGAATATTTGACTCGGACGCCACCCGGTCCTGTGAGGTAAACGCCCGGTTTCACGCAAAGAAGTCCTATGAGAAGCTTGAGTCCGTCCTTTCCGATTCAGCTTTGCACGGCTTAGTTATATCAACCCCAGCCGTCACACATTTTGAGATATCCATGCGAGCGCTGGAGATGGGCAAAGACGTTCTGGTCGAAAAGCCGTTGGCTCTGCGATTTGGCGAAGCGCAACAGATGGCTGACTTTGCTAAGTCAAGCGGGCGCATCCTAATGGTGGGACACTTGCTGCAATATCACCCTGGCATGGTGAAGTTGAGAGAACTCGTGGCGGGTGGAGATCTTGGGACAGTCGAATACATCTATTCCAACCGATTGAACCTCGGAAAGATTCGTACCGAGGAAAATGCCCTCTGGTCGTTCGCGCCGCACGACATCTCGGTGATGTTGTGGCTGACGGGAGCGATGCCGATTCAGGTCAATGCGGTCGGAGGAAGTTATTTGCAGCCGAATGTCGCGGATACGACGATTTCAACGTTCGTCTTCGACAACGGCGTTCGGGGTCACATCTATGTCAGCTGGCTTCACCCGTTCAAAGAACAGCGGCTGGTGGTCGTGGGGTCGAAAAAAATGGCGGTTTTTGACGACCGGGCGCCCAAAGGGAGAAAGTTGCTCCTTTACGACAAGAAAGTTTCGATGGTGAATGGGAATTTCGTCGCGGAGAAGCCGGAGGGGATTCCGGTGCCGTTCGATGAGGAAACCGAACCGCTTCGGGCGGAGTGCGAGCACTTCCTGGAGTGCGTTCGAACGCGTCAAAAGCCTCGGACGGACGGCGAGGAAGGGCTTCGCGTATTGAAGGTCTTGCAGAGTTGCCAACGATCGCTTCAGATGAACGGCCAGCCGGTACAGGTGCTGGAATACCGGAACTGAGTTACCTACCCCGAATTTGGGTTAATATATCTTGATTTCTGATGATTCAATCATTAAAAATCAAGGTATGTTTGTTCCCCGCCGAATCGCGACCAAGCTCCTCCGGCTGGTCCGAACATTCCCGGCCGTAGCGGTCACCGGCGCCCGCCAGACGGGAAAAACGACCCTACTGCTCCGTCTCTTCGGCGATCGCGCGGAGCATATCGTTTTCGATCCAATCGTGGATGTGGGAAGAGCGCGTGAAGATCCGGAGCTCTTTCTCGCGAATCACAACCCGCCGCTGATTTTGGACGAGATTCAATACGCGCCCCAGTTGGCTTCGAGCCTCAAGCGCAAGGTGGACCGGGAGAGCCGCAAGGGCCGTTACTTGATCACCGGTTCGCAGCAATGGAATGTGATGAAGCTGTTGGCTGAAAGCTTGGCGGGCCGCGTCGGGTTCGTTGATCTCGACGCTTTTTCGCTCCAAGAGGTCCATCGAGGGAACGAAAAGACTTCTTGGCTCGAACTGTGGCTGAAGAATCCGCAGCGATGGGTCCGGGAACGAAAAAGACTCCACCGACACCGGGTTAAGCTGTACCAACATATTTGGAAAGGTTCCCTGCCCGAGGCACATCTTGCGCAACTCAAAAGCATTCCAGATTTCTGGAAAGCCTACGAACGAACTTACATCGAACGGGACGTCCGGCAGATGGCTGAGATTTCGAACCTCGCGCTGTTTACGCGCTTTTTCCGTCTTGTGGCCGCGCTGACAGCCCAGGAAATTAATTACAGTGAACTCGGACGCGAGATCGGAGTGACACCGCAAACTTCCCAACGCTGGCTCTCGATTCTTCAATCCTCTTTTCAATGGTATGCGGTGCCTGCTTACAGCCGAAATAGCATCAAGAAGGTGAGTGAAAGGCCGAAAGGGCATTTCGGCGACACGGGTCTGGTCTGTCATGCTCTGGCGATCTCCACGCCAGGGGCCTTAGAGAGTCATCCCGCTTGGGGCGCTATTTTCGAATCGGCTGTTTACGGCGAGCTCCGAAAGCTGAGCGGCGCGATGGATACTCCGCCCCATGTCTACCATTGGCGCGCCCACAGCGGAGCAGAGATCGATTTTGTCTTGGAACGGGATGGAATGTTGTACCCGATTGAGGCAAAAGGGAAACAGTCGATCACCCGCCACGACGTGAAAGGCCTAAAAGCGTTCCGCGAAGCTTTTCCGCGCGAACAGATCGCGCCGGGTCTGATTATTGCGCCGGTGGAAGAAATTGCTCAAATCACGGAAAACGACTACGTCGTCCCCTGGGATCTGGTGGGGTGACGCCGAAGAAATAGCGCACGCGGTTCACATAGAAAATAATTTTGAGATCCTGGAAAATTAATTGAAACCCTTTAGGATGCGTTTTGTTAGAGGCTCACGAGTATGGCACAAAAGACGCTCTTCTTCGCCCACAAGTCGGCCGTCATCGACAAAGGGGCTGAAATCGGCCAGGACACGAGGATCTGGCACTTTTCGCACGTCATGCCCGGCGCGATGATCGGGGAGCGGTGCGTCCTGGGACAGAACGTCTATGTCGGAAAGGGAGTTCGGATCGGAAACGGCGTCAAGATCCAGAACAACGTGTCCGTTTATGAGGGTGTGACGCTGGAAGATGACGTTTTCTGCGGGCCGTCGATGGTGTTCACGAATGTGATTAACCCGCGGAGCCCAATTGAACGAAAGCATGAATTCAAACCGACGCTTGTGAAGCAGGGCGCAACCATCGGAGCAAACGCGACGATTATGTGCGGAGTGACGATCGGGCGGTACGCCCTTGTGGGCGCCGGAGCGGTCGTTCTGGATAACGTTCCCGACCACGAGTTGGCGGTGGGCGTGCCGGCCAAGCCGAAGGGGTGGGTGTGCCGTTGCGGTGTCCGATTGGACGCCGTGAAGGACAAGCTCACGTGCAAAAGCTGTGGACTCGCGTACCAACTCAGCGATCACGGTTTGGTGCACGCGTGAACGAAAGAATTCCCCTGCTCGACCTCCGTTCTCAATTCCGAACGATTGAAAAAGAGGCGAGGGCCGCGATCGATCGCGTCTTGGCGTCCCAACGTTTCATCTTGGGGCCTGAGGTGGAAGCCCTGGAGCAGGAGATATCGGCCTACGTCGGCTGCAAATTCGGCGTCGGCGTCAGCTCCGGAAGCGATGCGCTGTTAATAGCTCTGATGGTGCTCGGCGTGGGACCCGGAGACGAAGTCATTACATCGCCCTATACGTTCTTCGCCACCGGCGGGGCCATTTCGAGAGTCGGCGCCCGGCCCGTCTACGTGGATATTGAACCAAATTCATTCAACATCGACCCGAACAAGGTTGAATCCGCAATCACGAAGAAAACCAAGGCAATCATTCCCGTGCATCTGTTCGGCCAGGGAGCGGAGATGAAACCGATTCTCGACGCCGCCGATCGACATGGAATTCCGGTGATCGAAGATGCCGCACAGGCCATTGGAGCCGAGTATCAAGGGCGACGGCTCGGTTCGATGGGACGGATCGGATGCTTCAGCTTCTTTCCTTCGAAGAATCTCGGAGCGTTCGGCGACGCGGGGATGGTGACGACGAACGATGCCGACCTGGCCGAGAAACTTCGGATCTTTCGCTCCCACGGATCAAAACCGAAATACTTTCACAAATGGATCGGCGGGAACTTCCGAATCGACGCCCTTCAAGCGGCGATTTTACGGGCCAAGTTCGCCCATCTTGAAACCTGGACGAAGGCGCGACAACGCAATGCGGACCGCTATGATCGGCTCTTCACTGAGGCCGGCGTGAGTGAATTCGTTACGACTCCCTGGAGGCGACCGGGGGATCGGCACATTTTTAACCAGTATGTCCTACGGACGAAAAGGCGGGACGACCTCAAGAAGTTTTTGGCTGAAAAAGGGATCGAGACGGAAATTTACTATCCCCTCCCCCTTCACCTTCAGGAGTGTTTCGCCTACCTCGGTTACAAGAAAGGAGCCTGCCCCGAGTCTGAGCGGGCGGCGCAAGATACGCTGGCCATACCGGTCTATCCCGAAATTACGGAGTCTCAGCAGGCGCGAGTCGTCGAAACGATCCGGGCCTTTTTTCGCTAAGGGATTCGGTTCCGACAAAAATGAAGTAAGGTGCATATTTGTCTTGACATAAATGCAGTTCGGCTCACTATGGTCATACGCTGCGGCAGCTTCAAAATATGGTTAAGCGGGATCTGGACGAAAAGCTCGTCCTGCTTTCCGGGCCCCGCCAAGTGGGGAAAACCACGCTTTCGAAAAACCTCCACCCTGCTTCAACCCAGTATTTCAGCTTTGACGAAGGGGAGGACCGAAGAGTCATTCTCAAAAAAGCGTGGTCGCCTGAGGGGGACCTCGTCGTTCTCGACGAGCTTCATAAAATGCCGAAGTGGAAATCGTGGCTCAAAGGGGTGTACGACACCCGCGGGAACCGCCCAAGAATTCTTGTCACCGGATCCGCGCGCCTCGATATTTACCGGAAAGGCGGGGATTCGTTAGCCGGAAGATATTTTTACCACCGCTTGCACCCCTTTTCAGTCTCTGAAGTGAAACGCGAGATTTCCCCTGAAGAAGCTCTCGACCGCTTGATGCGTTTCGGCGGTTTTCCCGAACCGTTTTTGAAAGCTTCCGACCGGACCGCAAAGAGATGGCGCCGCTCGCACCTTGACCGGATCTTGCGGGAGGATCTAATCGATCTCGAACAGATTCGTAACATCAAGCTGCTCGAACTACTGGTCGATCTTCTGGCCACCCGAGTGGGAAAAACCGTTTCGTACAAATCCTTGTCTGAAGATCTCCAGGTGTCTCCGCATACGGTCAAGAACTGGATCCGTGTGCTCGAGCAAATGTTGGTGATCTTCATCGTAACGCCATTTTCCAAAAACATCGCCCGCGCGATTCAGAAGGAACCGAAGATCTACTTTTACGATACCGGACGACTTTTACAGGACGAGGGGGCGAGGTTTGAGAACATCGTTGCCTGCGCCCTGCTCAAGAGAAATCACTATCTGGAGGATACGGAAGGGGACCGTCGGGAGTTGCATTACATCCGGGACCGGGAGAAACGGGAAGTCGATTTTTTAACCGTCATTGAGAACCGTCCGGAATGGCTCATCGAAGCCAAAACAAGCGAAACGGGTCCCACATCCGCGTTACGCTATTACACAGGACGGATCCCCGGCGTGAAGGCGAGCCAGGTGGTGAAAAATCTGTCGCGAAAATTATATGACGACCCCGTTTCTATCGAACCGGCTGCGGCGTGGCTAGCGCAGTTGGATGCGTGAGAGGCGCCGGCGATTCCGGTCTATCCCGAGATCACCGAGGCACAGCGGGCGCGAGTCGTCGAAACGGTCCGGGCCTTTTATTCCTGAGGTTCAACGAACAACTTCGATCATCGGGTAGTCTTCAAAGCCCTGATCGAACGTCAAGATTCGGCGAATTCCGTGATGGATCGCCACTGCGACGTGGAGCGAATCGCGCGCACCCCGCGTCGGTTGTTCCAATACGAGGTCGCCGGCTGTGCGAACGTCCGAAAGCGTTACGGGCAGGACTTCATCCACCATCTCTTCCAACGTGGACCATGCTTGTGAAAACGCCGCATAACGCCGAATCGAGTGGTATCGATGCAACAGCTCTTGAAAAACCTCCGCACTCGTTATCAAAACCGCATCTTCTGTCGAAAGGTCGCGCAAAAGCTCACTCGTTCGCTCTTTCAACGGATGGGCCGCGCCTACCAAGTACATGACCGGATTGCTATCGAGGAAGATTGCGGCCAAGTTCGATTTCTCGATTCATTTCCTCGACCGTTCCCACGGGAAGCTGAAGCTTTGACAGCCGGTCAATCGCTTCAAGCTTTTGCTTTGCGCTTTTGCGAGGCCGCCAACCGGCATACTGGTGCATCGCCCGCCGAACCCATTCGCCCAAGGAGAGCTTCTCTTTCCTGGCGCAGCCTTTGAAAAACTTCATGTCCTTTTCCGGGACTAATACCTGTAATTTCAATGACATAGAAATATTATACTCCGGAGTATACTCCGGAGTCAATTCGAGGCAGGCGGCCGGCCGATCGAGTAGTACGTAAACCCGAGTTTCTTCAGCGCCTGCGGATCGTAGAGATTTCGGCCGTCAAAGATGACGGGAGACGCCAGCGTGGATTTGATTTTTCCAAAGTCGGGATGGCGGAACTGGTTCCATTCCGTCAGGACGCAGAGAGCGGCTGCCCCTTCTAAAGCGCCGTATGTCGATGACGCGTACGTCAGACGGTCCCCATAAACGACTTTGGCGTTGGCGTTGGCCACCGGATCGAACACATGAAGTTTCATTCCGGCGGCCAAAAGGCCGTCGATCACCGTAAGCGCGGGAGATTCGCGGATATCGTCGGTCTTCGCTTTAAACGCCAGACCCCAAATCGCGACCCGTTTCCCCTTGGCCGAAGCTTCCCCCCCGAAGTGCCGAAGAACGCGTCCCACAAACGCTTGCTTCTGCGCCTCGTTCACGTCCAGCGTGGCCTGAAGGAGACGGGGTTCAACGTCAATCTCGCGCGCGTGCGCCGTCAACGCCCGCACGTCCTTGGGAAAACAGGAACCGCCGAATCCGACGCTTGGGAAAAGATATTGAGGACCGATCCGGTGATCGGCACCGATCGCTTCACGAACGTTGGCGATGTCGGCCCCTTCTTTTTCGCAGATCATCGAGATTTCGTTCATGAACGAAATCCGAAGGGCGAGAAGGGCATTTGCCGCATATTTCGTCAGCTCCGCCGACTTGTGGTCCATGGCAAAAACCGGATGCCCCGTGCGGACAAACGGCGAATAGAGTTCGCGCAAGAGAGCCGACACGGCCATATCGAGCGTCCCGATGACGATCCGATCGGGGATCAAACAATCCTGAACCGCCGTCCCTTCGCGGAGAAACTCGGGATTCGAGACGACGTGGATGTCCGCCCGCTTCATGGAGTTTAGGATTTTGGTGCACTCTTCCGCCGTACCCACGGGGACAGTGCTCTTGAGAACCAGTACGGCGCCTTTCGGAGCGGCCTTTCCCACCTGTTCGGCGACCGCTTCCACCGCCTTTAAATCCGCGGAACCGTCGGACGACGACGGCGTGCCCACGCAGATGAAACTGATCACCGCTTCGGAAATGCCGGAATCGACGGCTGTGGAGAACCTGAGCCGCCCTTCCCCGACGTTTCGTGTGACGAGCTCCCCGAGCCCCGGTTCGTAAAACGGAACCTCTCCTTTTTGCAGACGGTCGATTTTGCTTTTATCGGTGTCGACACATGTCACGTCGTTGCCGGTTTCGGCAAAGCAGGTACCGGTAACCAGTCCCACGTAACCGGTTCCGATCACGCAAATTTTCATCGCGGCTCCTTCGTCATGAATCCCTAAGCCTACCGTAAGCTTTTCCCGGGCGAAAGATTGAATGTGTTAGGATTTTTCTTCGTGCATCCGACCCTTTTTCATATCGGATCGCTCAGCGTCAAAACCTACGGCCTGATGATGGCCATCGCTTTTATTTCGGCGATTATTCTCGCGCGGCGGCGGGCCAAGAAAGCAGGCCTCGATCCCCGGCAGATTGAAGTGATCTGCTACGCCCTGATCGGGATGGGCCTCCTTGGAACCCGCGTCCTCTATACGTTCGGTGAAAACACAAGGTATTACCTGACCCATCCGATCGAATTCTTTTACCTCCACGAAGGGGGGCTCTCGTTCGTGGGTGGGCTTTATTTCGTTGTCCCGACGTTGTTTTTTCTTTGCCGACGAAAACAACTTTCCTTCTGGACGGTCGTCGACATTCTCATCCCCTCCGTGGCGTTGGGCTTGGGCATCGGAAAAATCGGCTGCCTCTTCGCCGGCTGTTGCTTCGGAAAGCCGTGCGACCTCCCCTGGACCATTCGTTTTTCCGACCCTGACGGCCTCGCGCGGCCGCTCGACGTGGGACTTCATCCCGCACAGATTTACGAATCGCTCCTTTGGTTTTCGCTTTTTGGAGTCCTTTTGGGGTTTCAAAAGTTTCGCCGATTTCCGGGCGAAATGTTTTTGCTCTTTGCGGCCGTCTACGCCCTGGTTCGGCCTTTCTTGGAATCTCTTCGAGGCGAGCCGCGCTATGTCGGGAACCTCACAACCGTCCCGTTTCTGAGCGTACCCATGATCCTATTGACGGCCGGCGCTTGGGTTTATTTGCGAAGGAGGTCGATCTAGATCAGGCGGCAGGATCCGGTTTCGTACGTTCGCTCGCGACGTATTCACGAATCCTTTTCACGGCCGCCTCATCGATCTTCTCGAACTGAACTCCCATACCGGGAAACTGGATCGTACCCGCTTGGGGATTGAAAGCCACGGCGTAACGAACGAACGCCGTGGCCGAAATTTTTTCCCTTTCCAAAACAAATGACAGCTCAAGCTTGGTTCCGGCCGGGTAGGTAAGTTTCGACTGAATAAAGACGCCCCCTTCCCCCATCGAGACCAATCGCTCGTCGCGGGGCCTGGCTCTCTTGCTACCCGCGGGAACATAACGAACCGCCACATTGAGGTTGACGCGGGGAAAGCGGCGACGTTCTTTTTCGGGTGGAGGTTGGGTCATGCGATTTTGTTTCTTATGCCGGGAGGCTGCGACCGACTATAATTTTTGAGGGTCGTTGAAGCAATGTCTTTCCAAACGCACGGGGGTTGTTCCCATTCCACAGTTATCGATTAACGACATCCGGAACCATTTGAACGGCGACCGCTATCGCCCGCAAACGTACCGAGAGATCTGTAGCGACCTTCGCGCGCGCGGAAGCGATCGCTCACGAATCAAACGCTTTCTACTCGAACTGGAACGCCGCGGCGAAATCGTAAAACGACGGAATCACCGTTACTCGCCCGTCCTATCGGATAAGACAGGTCCGGGTCGGTTTCCCTCGCGGCGGCCGGTGCGCAAACGAAAGGGCTCCGCTTTGAATATGGATCGAGCGCCAACCGTCCCCGACATCGTCGTTGGGCAGGTCCGGCCCGGCCACGACGGTCTGCATCAGGTCGTTCCGTTCGGCCGGCGGGTTCCCTATACCGTCTTCGTTCAACCGCCGCTGCCCCGATCGTTTCCGCTGCAAGAGGATCCCGTTATCGCCGTTCAAATCGATCGCGAGCGATCTTCCCACGACCGTCTGCGCGGACGATTGCTCGCGAACCTCGGAGTTCTCAAAAATCCAACCGTCGACTCCAAAATCGTCATCTATCGGAACGCTCTCCCCCGCGAATTCTCCAAGGAAGGGCTGGCGGAGGCCGATCGGATCGGCGAAGACATTTCGCCGATCGAGATCGCCCGGCGTAAAGATCTGCGGGCCCTCCCTTTCGTCACGATCGACGGCGAAGACGCCCGCGATCACGACGACGCGGTGGCGCTCGAATCGGACGGAGTCCTCTGGATCGCGATCGCGGATGTGGGTCATTATGTCGCCTCCGACTCCGCGCTGGATCGCGACGCTCTGGAGCGCGGAAACAGTTATTACTTTCCCGACACGGTCCTTCCGATGCTTCCGGAACGTCTTTCCAACCGAATCTGCAGTCTTCGTCCCAACGAAGACCGCTTGGTCCTAGCGGCGCGTGTCACGATTACGCCCGACGGGACGCTCTCCGGAGCCGAACTTTTCGAGGGGATCATCCGGTCACGAGCGCGGCTGACCTACGAGGGCGTCGACCGTGCCCTCGAATTCGGCCAGGATGAGACGGTTCCTCCCGAACTGCTCCCGATGCTTCGAAAGATGCTCGGCGTGACGACCGCTCTGTTCGAAAAACGGATCAGCGAAGGAGGCATCGACTTCGATCTCTCCGAAACCCGGGTCGTTCTCAATCAGCACGGCGAAGTGACGGAGATGGCCAGGCGTGTGCGGACCCCTTCGCAGCGAATCGTGGAAGAGTTGATGCTCGCCGCCAATCGAGGCGTGGCCTGGGTCCTCACGAGCGCCGGTTATCCCGTCGTCTACCGCGTGCACGACCGCCCCGAGGAGGGGAAGTTGATGGACTTTGTGAACCTCCTTCGAAATTACGGGTACAAAGTAAAATTCACGCCTCGAAAGGCGGACCCGAGAGAGTTGGACGAGATCCTCCATCGATTCAACGGCGACCCTCGAAGCCGGGTCTTTTCATACTTGGCGCTCCGTTCGATGTCCCAGGCGGTCTACGCGACCAAGAACATCGGCCACTACGGCCTCGGGTTTACGCATTACGCCCATTTCACATCGCCGATCCGCCGATATGCCGATCTGATCGTCCACCGCGTTGTCCGACGTTATCTACACAAGGGGAGCCGGGGAAACGAAACTCTTTTCCCTCCGGCGTACGGGTCGCTCGAAAACGTGGCGCTCCAAATATCGGAGCGAGAACGGGTGGCTCAAACCGCCGAACGGGAGATTCGAAAACTGAAGGCGATCCGTTTCTTTCTCGAAAAACGGGGGAAAGAGTATTCCGGGTTCATCGTCGGAATGGTTCCGCGCGGATTTTTCGTCGAACTGGACGAACACTCCGTGGACGGTTTCGTCCATGTCGATCGCATGGGGCGGGAGAGATATTTCTTTTCCGAGGCGGAGATGGTGTTCCGGAGTTCGCGCGGATCCCGAGTGTTCCGCCTGGGCGCCCCCGTGACGGTCAAAGTCTTTGAAGCCTCAATACGGGAGTTCCGCCTCGATTTCAGCCTCGTCGAGCGGTCCTAATATCGTGAGCCCGGGGTAGCTTGCTAACATAGGCCCCCGCGGCGCCCGGATGGCAAGGCGCGACGACGAAGGCGTACTTGCAAAAGCTGTACGTCGAGGAGGAGCAACGCAGCCAGCCGGGATGCAGCGGCGGCCGTGGCACCGCGCCTTGATTTCCCGTCCGCGGTAGGCGAGGATCCGGGCCGGTGGCGCAAGCGGCAAAACGCTCGATTTTAAGTCCCATTAATCTTCCGAAAATCAATCGGACGTACAAGAACATCAACCGGATCCGCCAGATCCTCGGCGTTCTGGGCCGCCACGGATTCTCTCAACTGATCCACACGATCGGCCTCGAAAAACTCCTCCCCTTTTCAAAGAAAGGGGCCGAGCAAAAAGAATTCCATCGGTCGATGTCCGATCGGCTCTGCCTGGCGTTTGAAGAGTTGGGGCCGACGTTCATCAAGTTCGGCCAGATGCTCGCCTCCCGCCCAGACCTCGTGACGCCGGAATTTTCGCAAAGCTTCAAGCGGCTGCAGGACGACGTGCAACCGATCCCCGTCGACCAGATTCGAAACGTCGTGGAAACCGAGCTGGACGGAAAGATCGAAACGCTTTTCTCGAACTTTGAACCCTCGGCGCTGGCGGCCGCCAGTATCGCTCAGGTGCATCGCGCGACCTTGAGCGACGGAAAAGACGTGGTGGTCAAAGTACAGAGGCCCGGCATCGAAAAGATGATCGAGACCGATCTCTCGATTTTGTATTTACTGGCCAAACTCGCCGAGCGAACCCTACCGGAGCTATCGATTTATGATCCCGCCGGAATCGTCGATGAATTTTCACGCACCATAAAACGGGCGACCGATTTCATCGAAGAAGGCCACAACATCGACGCCTTTCGCGCCAATCTCGCCGATCTATCCGACGTCGTGATTCCCCAGGTCTATTGGGAGTTGACGTCCAAACGGGTTTTGACGATGGAGTGGATCGAAGGGATTCCGATTCGGAACGTCGAGCGCCTTCGAAACGAGAATTACGATCTCAAGAAAATCTGCGCCGTCGGCGTGGATGCTTTTTTCCGCCAGGTTTTCATCGACGGCATGTTTCACGCCGACCTGCACGGCGGAAATATCTTGGTCCTTCCCGGAAGCCGCATTGCTTTCGTCGACTTCGGCGAGGTCGGCCGCCTCGGATCAAACGCTCTGACGTCCATCGCCAATTTATTCGTTTCGCTCTTGTCGAAAGATTTTTACAGCATGGCCCGCGAATACCTCGAGCTCGGAAATCCACAGAAGCCGGTCGACCTCGCCAGATTTGCGGACGATCTCGAAAAATTTTTGGCTCCGTTTTACGGCCGCAAGATCAAGGACGTTCAGCTCGGCGACATTCTTTCCAAGGCGGCGGGAATCGCGGCCGAGCATCGTATCCGTCTTCCGAGAGACCTGGTGCTGCTCGGGCGCGTGATCATCGTTGTCGAAGACTCCATTCGGCAGCTCGATCCGGAGTTCGACGCCCTCGAACATGGGGGACGGATCGCCGGCGAGATCGTCAAACGCAAACTCCACCCGGATAAACTGGCTCGGGATCTCGTCTGGAATTTACGGGACCTTCAAGAGCTGGCTCGAAACCTTCCGGCCCAGGTCAAATACGTCATTCAAAAGCTCTCGCAGAATGAACTGACGCTTCAGCTGAACCTTCAGGATTTCACGAAAGGGATTAACGAACTCGATCGCGCTTCAAATCGCTTCGCCTTCGCCATCGTCATCGCGGGGCTGGTGATCGCATCCTCGATCCTCACCTATTCGGAACGCGGCCCGCAATACCTCAACATGTCGCTCCTCGGCTTGATCGGATACCTCTTGGCGGGCCTTCTGGGGTTCGGCCTTTTGGTCTCGATCCTCCGTTCCCGGAGACTCTGAGTGCGGTACGTTCTGGGTTCCCTCCTTCTTTTCGCTGTCGGCACCGTGATCGCCGGACAGACCTATGTGGCGCCTCCGCCCCCCAAGTTACCGGCGGTCATTTCGCGGGAACGGGTCGGCCAGGGGAAGAATCTTTTTGAACGTAACGTGTGGACTTCCGGCAAGGTC